>NZ_JBVJIN010000005.1:128146-243243 GCF_055586285.1 Actinokineospora sp. NPDC051303 | reverse complement strand
GCCTCCCCATACACCGCACCCGACACATTCGCCCCCGCCACAAACCCCTCCGACGGCGCGAACACCCTCCGCTCAATCGACAAGTTGTCCAGCGTCGGGCTCTGACCGGACTGCTCGGTCATGGACGTGACCTCCTCGGTGCGTGTGCGGCTTCGGTGTCCTGCGCGGCGGTGTATCGCCAGAGCAATCTAGTGCTAACAGCCCGCGTTCGACAGACCGCCCACCCCCTGGTTCAGACCAATACGCCAGCCCGGAGATTCGCCCGATCGGGGGGCATCTGCTCCGTTCGGTTGCCCTCCACTCAATCGCCGGAAAGTAGCCTGGCAGAGACGTACCGTGGTCGACGGTGGGGCCAAGCTCGGAGCAGCCGACGCAAGTGGGGGATTGACGATGGGTGGTGTAGTTCGGGATTCACCGCTGTCCGGCTCCGCGCACGGCGTTAATGAGGCGCCGGTCACGTTGGTCGATTTTAAGAGCGTGACGACAGCGCTAACCGCGCGCGCTTTCCGGCCGAACGGTGATGGGCCGCACGGTTACCTGGCCAGCTGGCGGTTAACCGCGCAACGGGTAGCCGGTATGGCGGGCGGTGTCGCCGCGGTGGGGTTCCTCGGCGCCCGTCACACCGGCCTGCCCGCGCTGGCCAGGCCCCTGGGGGCTGTGTTGCGATTCGGAAGGTGCACCCGTACGGCGGCAGAAGTTGCCACGAACGCGGCGGCCGGACTACTCCATCCGGACCGCCGGTTGCCTACGGTTGCCACATCGTCACTGCTCGTTATGGCGGCGGCCGGCCCCGTGTCGTCGCTGGAACACCGGCCCGGCGCGTCGGTTCCGCTCGCCGCCCACCCGCCCGGCGCCGTTGCCGGGGCGCGTGTGTTTCGCCGGGTGAGTGGTTCCCGGCCCACGCTCATCCCGTTCTCGACTGGCCACCGCGAAATGATCTTCATCGGCCCGATCGCCGATTTCACTTCGCTGACCGTCGCGCGGGAAGGCGCGCTCGGGACCATAGGCTGCGTGGTAGCAGGCTTCGTCTGGCATCAGGGGAGGTCGGCGGTCCCGAAGGAGGCGGTGGCATGACGGAAGATCAGTACTCGCGGTTGCGCATCGCGGCTTCCTCCTCGGGAGTGCGGATTGCTGAAAAATCAACGACCGGCGTGAGCGCCCCGGCCATTCGGCTCAGTACTCGCGGTTCCGCACGGGGGTACCTCTCTCTCGGGTCCGGGGGGATCGGACTCGGCCACGGTTACCTGGAACATATTCAGTTTCCCCTTTGCCGTGAAGGGGGACAATGCCCAGTCTGACAAGTCCCCGACCCGGCCGCCTCGTGGGCGTGCCCCTCGGCGAGCGGCTGCGGTCGCTCGACCTGTTCATGCACACCACCCGCGCGGGCATCGGGTGGATCCTCGCCAGCGAGATCGCGATCTTCGTCTGGGCCTGTGTCGGAGTCCTGGCAGGCGGATTTCCCGACGCCTTGTCGCTTCGGCTGTTCGCATTGCTGACCGGTTTCGCGATCTTGCACATGGAAGCCACCCGGCCCGCGGAAGAACGCCGCCGCGCCGCCCACTTGGCGGGCGAGCATATCGACCACACCGGAGTGTGGACATGCGCGGGCGCGTTCGTGCTTCCGGTGCCACTGGTGGTCGCGCTGGTGTTGATCATCCGATTGCGCCGCTATTTCATCGCGCGTAAGCCTCCTGGCCGCTATTTGTTCACCACATTCGCCATTACGTCCTCAGCGCTGGCCGCCCAAGCGCTGGCCACCGCGACTCCGGTGCACGACTGGATTCGCGGCGCGCCGATCGCCGCGGACCAAGTGCTCGGCGCGGCCTTGGCCGTGGGCGGCGCCTTCGCGGCGTACTACGCGGCGCAGACGATCGTCATCGGCGTGGCGCGCGGCCTGCGCGGCGACTGGTCGTGGGTGTCGATCCTGGGCAACCGCAAGGAGAACGTCGACCTCGCCATCACCCTGTGCCTCGGCCTGATCGCGGCGTGGGGCGCGGGCGTCGCTTACGGACTGCTGCTTGCCGCGCTGTCGGTAGTCGTCGTCGGCTACACCCGGCACACGCAGCGCATCGAGCAGTTGGAGCAGGAACGCGACCGGTTGGAAGTCGACGCGCTGCACGACCCGCTGACCGGGCTGGCCAACCAGCGCGCGTTCAACCCAGCCGCGACGCTCGCCCTGGTCGCCGACCAGGCGCGGCGGCGGCCGACCGCGGTGATGATGTTCGACCTGGACCGGTTCAAACAGGTCAACTCCCGCCTCGGCCACCTGGGCGCGAACGAGGTTCTCAAAGCGCTCGCGGGGGTCTTGCGCGCCTGTGTCCGACGCGACGACCTGGTGTGCCGGTGGGGCGGCGAGGAGTTCTCGGTGCTGCTGCCCAGCACGACCCGCGCCGACGCGTGGACGATCGCCGAGCGCATCCGGGTCGCCGTCGAGTCCATGACCGTCGAGTTGACCAAGGCCGCGGGCGGTCGCACGGAACTCGCGGGCGACTTCACCATCTCCGGCGGCATCGCGCTGTCGCCCGAGCACGGCACCGATCTGGCGACCCTGCAAGAGCACGCCGATCAGGCGCTGGCGCAAGCCAAAGACGGCGGTCGCAACCAGGTCAGGCTCACTCCGCCCGCCGCGGTTTCCGCGAGCAGGACCGTGCGGGAGCGGACCTACGACCCGAGTTAGGCGCGCAGTTTCCCGAGGAGCCGGTCGCGCACGGCAGGCCACTCCGGCGCGGTTACCGAGTAGCAGACAGTGTCGCGAAGAGTCCCGTCTGGACGGATTCGGTGCGCGCGGAGCACGCCCTCTTGTCGCGCGCCAAGGCGTTCGATCGCCCGCCGCGACCGTTCGTTGCGGACATCGGTGTGCCACCCGACCCGCAGCGCGCCGAACTCGTCGAACGCGCGCGCCATGAGCAGCAGCTTCGACTCCGTGTTGAGCGCCGTCCGCTGCCACCGGGTGCCGATCCACGTGTGTCCGATCCAGACAGCGCGATGGCGTTGGTCCACGTCGTAGTAAGAGGTGGTTCCCGCGATCTCACCGTTCGCGTCGAACTGGACAAAGGGGAACCGGGCGGGGTCGGCGAGCGCGGCGGCCACCTGGGCGCGCATGTCGGCGAGGCCGCGTGGCCTGCCCGCGCTGAGCCACGTCCAGACGTCCGGGTCCTTGCCCGCTTCGTGCAGCCCGGCCACGTGCTCCTCGGCCAGCGGCTCCAGCCGGACGAACCGGCCCTCCATCGTTCCCAGCGGCTTCCACTCGCTCACCCCGACGACGGTAAACCGAAAGTGGCCTTGCGTTGAGGGCCACTACTGAGCAGTTCGAGAAGGCCACTTCGCTGCCGGGTACTGTCCGCGAGGTGACCGATCCGCTGGCCCCGCTGCTCGACCTCCCCGGCGTCGGCGACGCCGTGGCCACCGCCCGGGACTCGGTGGCCGAGGTCCACCGGCATCCCACCAACCGCCGCGGCTGGCCCGCCACCTCGGCGGAGGCCTCGGTTCGCGCCGCCCGCGCCTCAGCCGTCCTCGACGGCGGCGACCCGGAGATTCCCGAGGTCGGCGAGGTCTCCGACCCGGTCCTCGCGGGCGCGCTGCGGGTCGCAGAAGCCCTCGGCCCGCTGCTGCCGACCTGGGAGCGCGCGCCCATGCAGGCCCTGGCCAAGCTGCACGTCCTGGCCGCCGCGGACCTGACCGACGAGGATTCCCTGGGCAGGCCCCGCGCCGGAACGGATGTCACCAGCAGGCTCGACCTGCTCGCGAGCCTGGTCGCGGGCGGCACCAAGGCGCCCGGTCCGGTGATCGCCGCCGTCGTCCACGGCGAACTGCTGGCCCTGGCTCCCTTCGGCACCGCGGACGGCGTCGTGGCCCGCGCGGCGGCCCGGCTCACCCTCATCGGCACCGGTCTGGACCCCAAGGGCCTCGCGGTCCCCGAGGTTTCCTTCATGCGCCGCCAGGACCAGTACCGCACCGCCGCGGCGGCCTTCGCCTCCGGCGACCGTGACGGCGTGACGGCGTGGATCATCTTCTGCTGCGAGGCCATCGAAGCGGGCGCTCGGGAAGCCGCCAGCATCGCCGACGCCGCCACCGCCTCTTAACTCTCTTAGGCCAAGAGCCGCGTAGTGCTCTTAGGACAAGACATGCTTAGACGGCGTGCACGTTGAGCAGTCCGAGCGCGCGCCGCACGTGTCCGCTGGTCTCGGCGAGCGCCTTCGCCGCGGCCCGGGCGTCCACCCCGGACAGCAGGTGCACCATGGCCACCTTGAGGTCGCCGTGCGCGTCCATCAGCGCCGCGGCGCACTCCTGGTGCCCCAGGCCGGTCGCCTCGCGCAGGATGCGCAGGCTGCGGCCGCGCAGCTTCGCGTTGGTCGCGCGCATGCTGACCATCAGGTTCGAGTACGTGCGGCCCATCTTGACCATCACGGCTGTCGAGAACGCGGTAAGCACGATCTTCTGGGCCGTGCCCGCCTTCATCCGGGTCGACCCGGAGATCACCTCCGGCCCGGTGTCGAGCGCGATGAGCAGGTCGACCCCGGGCGCGCGCGCCGCGTCGGGGTTGTTCGACACCAGCGCGGTGGTCGCGCCGAGGTCGTGCGCCGCGGCCAGCGCCCCCAGGACGTACGGGGTGCGGCCGGAGGCGGTCAGGCCGAGCACGAAGTCCCCGGACCGGGCGTCACGGGTCAGTTCGGCCGCGCCCGCCAGCCGGTCGTCCTCCGCGCCCTCCGCCGCGTTGCGCAGCGCGGCCGCGCCGCCAGCGTGGTGCACGAGGAACCAGTCGTCGGGCACGTTGTAGGTCGGGGACAACTCGGCCGCGTCGAGCGTGGCGAGCCTGCCGGAGGTGCCCGCGCCGACGTAGTGCACGCGGTGGCCGGTCCGCAGTGCCTCGGTCGCCACGTCCACGGCCCGGCTGAGCTGCGGCAACACGGCGGCCACCGCGCCGGGGACCACCTGGTCCTCAGTGTTGATCACGCGCAGGATGTCCAGGGTGGACATCCGGTCGATCTCCGTGGTGCGCGGATTCCGCCCTTCGGTGGGGGAGTCCACGTGTGCTGACTGTTGTGGCACGGTCATCCGATGTTCCCCTCCCTGGAGTGGCGGAACCGCGCACCCCTGGTCACTTCCCGGTCTCCCGAGGCTTGCGCCTGCCGTCGTGCCTGGTCTCCAGCCGGTGCGGGCCGACCGCGTCGCGGGTGGAGTCCAGTGCCCGGATCGACTGGTCGAGGTGCTGCTGCGCGACGCCGATGAACAGGCAGTCGACCACCGTGAGCTGCGCGATCCGGCTCGCCGTCGCCCCCGAGCGGAACGTGGTCTCCCTGGCCGCCGTGGTGAGCACGTGGTCGGCGACCTCCGCGATCGGCGAGGTCGGGTAGTTCGTCAGCGCCACCGTGGTCGCGCCGTGCTCGCGGGCGACGCGCAGGGCCTCGACGGTGTCCGCCGTGGCGCCGGTGTGCGAGATGCCGACCGCGACATCGCCGGGGTTGAGCACCGCGGCCGAGGTCAGCATGATGTGCGTGTCGTTCCACGCGAAGCTCACCCGGCCGATGCGGTGCAGCTTCTGCTGCAGGTCGGCGGCCACGAACGCGCTGGCGCCGACCCCGTAGACGTCGACCCGGCCCGCGGTGGCCACCGCCTCGACCACCTTGCCGAGCACCTCGATGTCGACCTGCTCGGCGGTCTCCTCGACGGCGCGGGCGTCGGCGAAGGTGACCTTGCCGACCACGGTCTTGAGGTCGTCCTCCGGGGCGATCTCGCCGCCGAGGTCCCGGTCGGCCCTGGCTTCGGAGCGCGCGGTGTCCGCGGCAAGCGCGATGCGCAGCTCGGGGTAGCCCCCGACGCCGATCGCCTTGCAGAACCTGGTCACCGTGGTCTCACTGGTGCCCGCGGCCTCGGCCACCTCGGTGATGCTGCGGCGGGCGACGGTATGCGGGCTCTCCAGGACGACCTTGGCGACCCGCTGCTCCGCGCGGGCCAGGCCCGGCAGGAGCGAGCGAATGCGGACCAACGGGCTTGACTCGCTGTGTTCTGCTGTCATTTGACTCGCACTCACGTGGGAAACTTACTAACAGTTAAGGGGTAGTACAAGGTGGCGCATCACATCCGGCAGCAACGCTACCCAAATGTGTCCGCGACCGCCGTCGCCCCTGGTGGGGGCTTGCTCACCGAATCGTCGCCCGACCGCACATTGTTAGCGTCTGATCGTCAACGAGTTCTGACTTCCCACCCTTGTGGTCGTAGCAGGTGGGGTTCTTTCTCACCGCTGAGCAACAAATGGCTACCGTCTGTAACCGTGATTCCGTCGAGGTAGATCCCTCTTCCGGCGTAGCGACTATCTGTAGTTGATCTCCACCGCAACGTGATTCGTCCGCTTGCCGGTACCCAAGCGTTGATCTTCCACCAACCACGGTGGCCAAACCCCGACAACAGCGGCTGTTCGCCCGCCGGAGCGCCGGGGCCGTGCGCCCGAACGGGCACGGTTCGCCACGTCGAGCCGTCGGCGCTCGCCTCCAGGACAAGCGGGTCGGTCGCCTCGGTGTCGATGAAGGCGTCGAAGTCGACCCGCAGCGTGCCCGAGCCCGCCAGCGGCGGCGTGCCCAGCGTCGCCGTCGCCCCGTTGCCGAACCCGGCGTGCCAGGCGTCGCCGCCGTGCCGCGGCCGGACGGCCAGGGACCGCGCCAGCCCGGTCGCCAGCGTCTCGCGCGCCACGTTGACCGAACCCCACGACCGCGACGGGTGCACCCTGTTGGTCAACAGGATCGCGATAGACCGGGACGCCGGGTCGAGGACAAGAGAGGTGCCGGTAAACCCCGTGTGTCCCGCTGTCCGCGGGCCGGTTAGCGCGCCCATGTACCAGCGTTGAGACAGCTCGAACCCGAGACCGTGGTCGTTGCCCGGGAACTCGGTGTTGTAGTTCGTCAGCATCTCGCGCACGGTGTCCGGCCGCAGGATGCGCGCGCGCCCGTAACCGCCGCCGTTGAGGATCGCCTGCCCCAGCACCGCGAGGTCCGCCGCGGTGGAGAAGACCCCCGCGTGCCCGGCGACGCCGCCGAGCGACCAGGCGTTCTCGTCGTGCACCTGCCCGCGCACCATGCCGCGCGCGGGCACGGCCTGGTACTCCGTGGCCGCGATCCGGTCGAGCTTGCTCGCGGGCGGGTTGTAGCCGGTGTCGCCCATGCCCAACGGCTTGGTTATGCGCTCGGCGGTAAACGCGTCTAACGGCTGACCGCTTAGCCGCTCTACCAGCACTCCGAGAGTGATCAGGTTGAGATCGGAGTAGACGTACTTCGTCCCCGGCGTGCTCACCGGGGCCCGGTCCATCACGGCCTTGACCCGCGCGGGCCGGTCCGGCCAGTCCCGCCATAGCGGGATGAACGGCTCCAGACCCGAGGTGTGGGTCAGCAGCTGCTCGACGGTGATGGCCGCTTTGCCGTTCACCCCGAACTCCGGCAGGTAGGCGGCCACCCGCTCCTCGACCCGGACCAGCCCGTCCTCGACCAGGCACATCACCGCCAGCGAGGTGAACAGCTTGCTGACCGACGCCAGGTCGAAGATCGTGTCCGCCCGCATCGGCGTCTGCTGGTCCTCGGGCAGTTCGGCCCCCGCCGCGTCCGCGTAGCGCACGGCCTGCCCCGCGACGCCCCGGTGGACCACCACGCCATCGTGCGCGAGCAGGCTGACCGCGCCCGCGAACAACGGCCTGCCCGTGGCCGGATCCGGCCGCGTCCACCGCGTGATCGCCTCGTCGGCGGCCTGGATCGGCGCGGCGTCCAGCCCCACGGACTCCGGGGCGCCGGGGCGCAGCACCGTCGTCGGCGGGGCGAACCCGACCCTCGGCCGGTCGAACCGACCTGAGGCGGACCCGTCTACCTGGGCCACGGCTACCGCGCTTCCCGCCACCGACACCGCGACGGCCAAGAGCGCGGCGGACAGTCGGACTCTCCTGGCCATCGTCCCCACCTCACCGGTACAGCAGATACGGCTGCCGCCGCCCGCGGAAGTCGCCCAGCTCCTGGGCCCACGCCCCGACCACCTCGGCCACACCGGCGCCCGCGTCCACCATGCGGCGCAGCCGGGCGGAGCCGGAGAGCTTGTCGATGAACAGGTCCGACCGCCAGCCGAACACCGCCGGATGCGTCCGCCGGACCGAGACGATCATCGCTACGGCCGTGCGGATCGCCTCGAACCGGCGCTCGTCGGTGATGTGCGCCTGCACCCCGCCGCAGGCCACACCCGCGAACTTCCCGAACGTCGGCACGACGTAGTGCTCCCGGAACCGCACGCCCGGCAGGCCGAGCCCGTTCAGCTCCTCGGCCCAGCGCCAGTCGACGCCGGGAGCGGCGACGATCTCGAACGGCCGCGTTGTGCCCCGCCCCTCCGAGAGGACTGTTCCCTCGAACAGGCACGTGCCGGGGTAAGCGAGTGCGGTCTGCGCTGTCGGCATGTTCGGGCTCGGCAGCACCCAGTGCAGACCGGTCTCGCTGAACAGCGCGTCGCGCCGCCAGCCGCGGACCTGGATCACCTCCAAGCTCGGCAAGCGCTTGCCCCCGGTGTCGGCGGGCAGGAACTCGGCGTCGAACAGCCTGGCCAGCTCGCCGACGGTCATGCCGTGCTGCTGCGCTATCGCCTTCCGCCCCACCCCGGACGCGTAAGCCGGGTCCAGCGTGGGGCCGAACGCCTCGCCGCCGACCGGGTTCGGCCGGTCCAGCACGACGAACGCCGCCCCGGTCAGGACGGCAGCGTGCATGGCCGTGTACATGGTCCAGATGTAGGTGTAAAACCGCGCGCCGACGTCGGCGATGTCGAACACCACCGTGTTCACGCCCGCCTTGGCCAGTTGCCCGGCCAGCTTCTCCGCTGTCGCGCCGTAGGCGTCATAGACCGGGAGTCGGGTGCGC
This sequence comes from Actinokineospora sp. NPDC051303, assembly GCF_055586285.1. Lineage (NCBI taxonomy): Bacteria > Bacillati > Actinomycetota > Actinomycetes > Pseudonocardiales > Pseudonocardiaceae > Actinokineospora > Actinokineospora sp. NPDC051303. The sequence goes on along the minus strand of NZ_JBVJIN010000005.1, from coordinate 234,367 downwards.
GGGTCGAGGTAGTCGCCCTCGGAGCCGCCTGCCTGGGCCGTGCCCCGGAAGCCGTGTTCGGGCCCGAACACCGCGACCGGCGCCACCCCGGCCGCCACCATCGAGTCCACGATGTGCGTGCCGTCGCGCAGCACCCCGGTCGGGTTGGACACCACGCCCACCCTGCGGCCTGCCAGAACCTGCCAGCCCTGGCCAGCGAGCACGTCCGCCCCCGGCGTCACCGAACTTCGCCGTGTATCCGGCTGGGCGGCCACGGGAACCGCGGCCGCGGTGGTCAGCAGTGGGGCAGCCAGCGCCGACGCGGTGAGGAACCGTCTCCTGTCCATCGCTCTACCAGGTCAGGCCGTGGTCGAACGGGTACTGGATGGTGCTCGGGTCACTGCCCAGCGGCACGTCGACCGGCAGCTTGCCCTGGGGCGCGATCTCACCGAAGAGGACCTTGGTGAGCGATTCCAGCGAGACCGCCCGCCAGGAGTACGTGGCCACCCAGGTCGGCGCGTCCACGAATCCCGCGTCGTAGGGCACTTGGGCGGCGACCGCGACTACCGGTTTGCCGGTCTCCAGCAACCTGGTCAGCAGGGTCCGTTGGGCGGTGTTGGCGGAGAGGTTGTTGGTAAGCAGCACGACAAGATCCGTGTCCTGGGCTGCGGTCACCGCCTGCGCGATAGTCGCCTCGGTGGGCTTCAGGCCGGTCGGTAGCGCTGTCACGGTCGAACCGCGAGCCGTGATGCTTGCCGCGAGCGCGTTAGGCGAGTTGGCCTGCGTGACCGTGTCGCCAACCCCCGCGACCAGCACCTTCCCGGGGGTGGACGCCAACGGCAGGATGTTCGCGTCGTTGCGGAGGACGGTCACCGTGTGGTCGGTGAGGTTCTGGATCGCCTCTTTGTGCGCGGCCGTGCCGACTCGCGCGGGCACCGCTCGCTCATCGACGTACGGCCGCGTGAGGATGCCGCGCTTCCACTTCAACGCCAGGATTCGCCGGACGCTCTCATCTATCCGCTGCTCGGTAAGCCTGCCCGCGCGCACGGCCGCGAGGACCGACTCCTTCGCCAGGTTCAGGTCGGGCGGCATCAGCAGCTGGTCGACCCCCGCCTCCAGCGCCAGCACGGGGACCTCGGCGTCGCCGAACATCTCCCGCACACCCTGCATGCCCAGCGAGTCGGTCACGATCACGCCCTGGTAGCCGAGCTCCTCGCGCAGCAGCCCGGTCATGATCGGTTTGGAGACCGTGGCCGGAACGCCGGACGGGTCGAGGCTGGGGAACTGGATGTGCGCGGTCATGATCGAGTCGATGCCCGCGTCGATCGCCGCGGCGAACGGCGGCAGGTCTATGGCGCGCCACTGTTCGGCGGTGCGTGTGATCGCGGGCAGGCCGGTGTGGCTGTCGGTAGCCGCGTCACCGTGGCCCGGGAAGTGCTTCGCCGACGACGAGACAGTCTCGGTAGGCCTACCGCTTGCCTGGTAACCGCGCACCTCGGCGGCGACCAAGGAACTGACCAGGTCGGGCCGCGCGGAGAACGAGCGGGCGGCGATCACCGGGTTCAGCGGGTTGGAGTTCACGTCGGCGACCGGCGCGAAGTTCTGGTTGACGCCCATCGCGCGCAACTCGCGGCCGCTGATCGTGGCCAGCGTGCGGGCGTCGGTGGCGCTGCGGCTCGCGCCGACGGCCATGCTGCTCGGGTACTCGGTGGCGGGCGCCTCCACCCGGGTGACGTTGCCGCCCTCCTGGTCGATCGAGATCACCAGCGGCAGGTGCGGCGCCACGGCCTTGGCCGCGCGCTGCAACCCGTTGGAGAACGCGGCGAGCTGCGCGGGACTGTCCACATTGTCGGTGCCGCTGTTGTTGAAGTAGATCGCGCCGCCGACCTGGTAGCGCTGGATCACCTGGGCCGGGGTGTCGACGCCGTAGCGGAGGCGGTTGGTGGGGTGGGCCTTGTCGGCGGACTTGCCCCACACGGTGGCCACGAACAACTGGCCGACCTTCTGCTCAAGGGGCATCTCGCGCAGGACGCTCTCGGTCCAGGCCCGCAGAGCGGCGTCGACGCTGGGCGGCGCGGGCGCCGTGGCTTCCGGCCGGGCGAGAGCGGGCAGGGCCAGCGCGGCGATCGCCACGGTGGCGATGGTAGCCACCGTGACGGTCAACGTGCGGTGGATGGAGTGGAGAGCGGGCACCACGGCCTCCCTCGTTGACCAGGTGGGTTCTTCACCGAAAATCAGTGTCACTAGGGAAGTTACCCACGTCACTCTGCGCGGTCAACGCGGCCGGTCGGGGCTGTGGACAACCGCTGTGGACAAGTCCCGGACATGGATTGGGCGGTTCCGCTCCGAAGAGCTGAACCGCCCAAAACCATCGGCGCGAGTCACTCGGGTTACCAAGCGTGCAACTTGAGTCGTACCTACCTGGCCTCGGCGTCCGGCGTCCCGGTACGCAGTCCCTTGACGACAAGCCTCCCGCGGCGCGCTGCGCGTGGGTGCCCGGTGCTTCGCGCACGGAGTTCGCTCGGGGTGAACTGGAGCTTCTCTTCGCTCCGTCCCTGGCCGACTCGAAGTCCGCACCTCCTTTCTACTCAGTGATGAAGGTCACTTCAAGGGCACGTTCGGGTGCACCGTTCAAGTCCTCGGATGGGGGCGGTCGCGACGAGTAGTGAGCGTCCGGCGCGGCCGGTTACGCGAACCGGCCGGATCCCGGCACCACCCGTCAGGGCTACGCGCTCTTCCTTATGGGGTAAGAAGTCCCGGTCACTTACGGCGCTTGCGGTGCAGCCCGTACCAAGCCGCCCCCGCCGTCGCCACCGCGCCCAACCCGATGGCGGTGACCGCGACGGTGGTCCCGGACGGCGCGTTGAACCGCGACCGCAGCGACACCGGCTTGGAAAAGGTCAGCACCGGCCAGTCCCGCTCGGCCGCGAGCTTGCGCAGACTCTTGTCCGGGTTCACCACGGACGGCCTGCCCACGGCCTCCAGCATCGGCAGATCGGTGCTTGAGTCGGAGTAAGCGTGACTCGCCGTGAGGTCGTAGCCGTGCTGGTCGGCCAGTTCGCGGATCGCGACCGCCTTGTTCACCCCATAGCAGTAAAAGTCGATTTCACCCGTGTAGCGGCCCTCGACGGACACCATCCGGGTGCCGACGCTGCGCGTGGCGCCGATCATCTCCGCGATCGGGGCCACGATCTCCTCGCCGGACGCGGAGATGACCACCACGTCGTGCCCGTCGGCCTTGTGCTCGGCCACCAGCTCGGCGGCCTCGGCGTAGACCAGCGGGTCAACGATGTCGTGCAGGGTCTCCTCGACGATCGAGCGAACCTGCCCGACGTCCCATCCCGCGCAGAGCGAGGTCAGGTGCGCGCGCATCCGCTCCACCTGGTCGGCGTCGGCGCCGGAGGAGGCGAAGACGAACTGGGCGTAGGCGCTCTTGAGCACGCCACGCCGGTTGATCAGCCCGCTCTGGAAGAACGGCCTGCTGAACGCCAGCGTGCTGGACTTGGCGATGACCGTCTTGTCCAAGTCGAAGAAGGCCGCGACCCGACCGGGAGCGGCCGGGTCGATGGGTCTGCCAGAGTCGGTCACTCGGCCAGCATAGGAGCGTCGAGTGGACCGTATGGCGCAGGGCGGCGGCCGACGTACGGAGCACGGTAGAACTCGGCAGGGGTGTCTTCAGCTGTATGTAGCCAAGTAACCGCTCGGAGGGGATACAGTATCCATACCCGGCCTCGCGCCGGGACGGTTCAGTCCGACCCCCCGGGACTGAACCTCTGACGACCCCCGCCCCTCCCCCCTGGCGGGGGTCGTCCCTTTCCCGGGAAAGCGCAGCCCCCTCCAGCTTGCACCAGGGCACCGACAATCTCCGCGCCCCACCCGCGATCTGACCCCAAGTTGTCCACAATCGCCGGATTCATCCACAGTCTGACCAGCGCTCTTTCGGCGGCCCGCCCACCGGCAGATCCTGATCACAGCACCACTCGCTGCGATCCGAAGGAGCCCGCCCGCCATGCCCCGCCCGCTGATCTGCGTCCACGACGACGCCCTGCTCGATGACGTGCTCCGCCTCGCGGCCGCCGCGGGAGCCGAGGTCCACCGCGCCGCCGACGCGACCGAAATCCGCGCCCAACTGGCACGACGCCCCCTTGATCCTGCTCGACGCCCAGGCCGCCGCGGCCTGTCAGGCGGCGGCCCTGCCCCGCCGCGACTCGGTGGTCCTGGCCACCGCGGGCCCACCTCCGCCCGCCCTGTGGGAACGCGCCGTCGCCCTCGGCGCGGAACACGTTGTGGCCCTGCCCGACGCGGAAACCTGGTTGATCGGCGCCCTGGCCGACGCCACCGAAGCCCCCGCCACCACCACCGGCAACGTCCTCGCCGTCATCGGCGGCCGCGGCGGCGCGGGCGCGTCGATCTTCGCCGCGGCTGTGGCCCTGACCGCGCTGGACCTGGGCCACAACGCCCTGCTGGTCGACTGCGATCCCCTCAGCGGCGGCCTGGACCTTGTTCTCGGCGCGGAAGACCACCCCGGCCTCCGCTGGCCAGATCTGCGACTCAAGGCGGGCCGCGTCCCTATCTCCAGCCTCCACGCGTCCCTCCCGGGCCGCACCAAGGCCGCCACCCGCCTAACCCTGCTCTCCACCTCCCGCGACGGCGAAGGCCCAACCCCCGAGGCCGTCGCCGCCATCCTCGACGCGGGCAAACGAGCAGGCGAAACCGTCGTCTGCGACCTCCCCCGCACTCCCGACCCGGCCACCCGGGCCGCCCTGGACCGCGCCGACCTCACCGTCATCGTCGTCCCCGCCGAACTCCGAGCCGCCGCGGCCACGAAACGCGTGGCCACCCACCTCACCACCCGAGGCATCCGCACCGCCCTGGTGGTGCGCGGCCCTTCCCCGGCCCGCCTGCGCCCCCAGGACATCGCCGCCGCCGTAGGGCTCCCACTCGTGGCCACCCTCCGCTCCGACCCGTCCCTGGCCCAGGCCCTCGACCACGGCGCCTTCCACCTCCGCCCCCGCAGCCCCCTGACCCGCGCCGCCCGCACCGTCCTCCGCGCCTTGGCCCACCCCACCCTCCCCGAACCCGCACCGCCTGCTCGCCCACCCGCTCTTTCGCCTGCCCACTCCGCACCTCGACCTGCGCCGCCCGCTTCCCCGGACCCACAGCAGGCACTTCGACCCGCGCTGGCCGAGCTTCCACGCGCTGAGCAGGCGCCTCCGCCCGATTCGCTGCCCGCGCGATCCGCGTCTTCGCTCGGGCTGTTCGGTTCCCTGGTTCACCGGTCGACGCCCCCGCGCCCGTTGCTGCCCGCGCAGCGTGCTTCTTCACCTGCGCGGTCTGTTTTTTCGCATACCCGGCTAGCACTCGGGTCTGTGCGACTCAAATCCTCGCCCGCGCGGCCTGCTGCCCCCTGTCCTGGATGACAGCACGGTCTTCACATTCCGCATGACCGCGCCAGAGCCACCGCGCATCACTATCCCAATAGGACGTTCCTGGCTCGCAGACCACCCGCACATCCCTCTCATCCAAGGAGAGTCCAATGACAGCTGACTTGGTCGAGCGCGTCCGCAAGCGCCTCGCCGGTGGTGACGGTGAGATCACCGCCGCTCTTGTCGCCAATGCGGTTCGGGACGAGGCCGGTGGCGTCGTGGGTCACGCTGACGTGCTGTCCGCGCTGACGCTGCTGCGTCAGGAGTTCGTCGGCGCCGGTCCGCTCGATCCATTGCTTCGCGATCCCGGGACCACCGACGTGCTCGTGACCGCTCCAGACCAGGTTTGGGTCGACGGTGAGCGCGGGCTCAGCCGCACCGGCATCCGCTTCCCCGACGAGGACGCGGTGCGCCGCCTCGCCGCGCGCCTGGCCATGTCCGGTGGGCGACGGCTGGACGACGCCCAGCCCTATGTGGACGGTTGGCTGCCCGGCACGTCATCCGGCCGCGTCCGCTTGCACGCCGTTCTGCCGCCGCTGGTGGAGAACACATGCCTGTCCCTGCGGGTGCTGCGCCCGGCCGCCCATGGTCTGGACGACCTCCGCGCGCTGGAGACCTTCGATGACCGCGTCCACGACCTGCTGTCCGCGATCGTCAACGCCCGCTTGGCTTTCCTGGTCTCGGGAGGAACGGGTTCAGGCAAGACAACCCTCCTGGCCGCGTTGCTTGGCCAGGTCCCGCCCACCGAGCGCATCGTCTGCGTCGAGGACGCGGGCGAACTGCAACCCGACCATCCGCAGTTCGTGCGCCTGGTGGCCCGGCCGCCCAACATCGAGGGCGCGGGCGAGGTCACCCTGCGCGACCTGGTTCGCCAGGGGTTGCGGATGCGCCCTGACCGCATCGTGGTGGGTGAGGTCCGCGGCGCGGAGGTGTGCGAGCTGCTGTCGTCCCTCAACACCGGCCACGACGGTGGCGCGGGCACCGTCCACGCCAACTCGCCCGCGGAGGTCCCGGCGCGTCTGGAGGCACTGGCGGCCCTGGGCGGACTGGAGCGGGACGCGCTGCGGAGCCAGCTCGCCGCCGCCATCCACATTGTCCTGCACATGCGGCGCACGCCAACAGGTTCCCGCCGTCTTCACCAGGTAGCCGTGCTGACTGGCACGTCCAAGGACCTGGCGATAACCCCCGCCTGGATCGACGGCGAGTGGACCCCTGCCCAAACCGTCCTGTCCGACCTCATCCGAAGCCGAGGTGTCGAACCCCCATGTTGATTCCCTTCCTTCTCGCCGTCGCGGTGATCGCCCTCGTCCGGAAGGCATCGGCCCCAGGCGGTAAGCCACGACACCGAGCGAGCCCGGGCAGACACCGGCAGATCCACCACGCCACTCGCGCCGCTCGCAAGCGAGGTGTCCGGCCATGGTGACGCTGCTTGTTCTCGCCGCCGCACTGGTGGCCTGGCCCCAGGGAACCGCCGCCCGGCGGCTGCGCGTGCTGGGGAACGGCGGGCGACGCCGCATCCGGCCGCGCCTGCGGCCGCACACGGTCCTGGTGATCGTGGCCGCCGCGGTGCCGGGCTGGTTCACGCTCGGAATCGGCGGCGCTCTCGCCGCCGCGCTGGCGGCCGTCACCGCGTGGCGCCGCAGGCAATCCAGGCGCGAGCTACGGGACACCTTCACCGCGGTCGACGGACTCGTAGAGGCCCTGCGGTCCCTGGTCGCGGAATTGGCCGCGGGCGCCCACCCCGCCGACGCCGCCGAGCGCGCGGCGGCCGACGCCGACCCAGCGGCGGCCCGTGTCCTGCGCGCCGCGGCAGGCGCCGTTCGGCTGGGCGGTGACGTCGCCGCCACACTCAGCCGCGGCGGGCGGGCCCCAGCGCTGGCCGACGCCGCGCATCAATTGGGCCGGGCCTGGCAGTTGGCTGCGCGACACGGCCTTCCGCTGGCCGACGTCCTCGATGCCGTCGCCCACGACCTCGACCAGCGCTCCCGGTTCAGCCGCCGGGTCCTCGCCCGCATGGCAGGCCCCCGCGCCAGCGCCACGGTCCTGGCCGGTCTGCCGGCGCTCGGAATCCTGCTCGGCGAAGCCATGGGCGCGCACCCCCTGGCAGTGCTGTCCGACGGCATGGCAGGCCAGGCCCTATTGGTTCTTGGCGTCGCCCTCATCTGCGCGGGCCTAGCCTGGGCCGCCCGCCTGACCGGCCAAGCGGTGCTCCGATGACCCCACCCCGAACCGCCCGCCCGCCCAGCCACGATCGCGACGCGCCCCGCGCCCCCACTGCCCGCGAAAGCCGAACGGAGAGCCAAACCACCACCACAATCCTCGGCCTCCTGCGGCCCGGAAGCTCACTGACGGCCACCGCCAGCCGGGAGAGTGGCCAGTGCTCCCGCTGGAAGCTGGCCCTCCGGCAACCGCTCGACCATGCCCGACTCGCTCGGAAACCGGCAAAGCCTCCTGTCCGGGAACGTCTGCCGAGAGAACCAGACAACGCACCTGGCCATCAACGTTCAGCGGCCACGTTCGCACCGCTCGGGCATGCCCGACTCACAGGGAAAGTGAACGCCCTTGGCGGGGAGAGTCTGCTGGGAGGACCGGGCGCTTCACTTAGTGACCGGCGTGCTGTTGCCATGCCCGGGTATGCCGGACTGGCCTGGAAACTGGCGAAGGCTCCTGGCCATGGCAGCTCACCGGGAGGGGCAGACAGTCCACCTGATGATCGGTGTGCTGTGGTCGGGCTCGTATCGCTTGGGTGTGCCCGGCTTGCGTGGTTGCTGGCGAACGTTCCTGGCGGGGGGAGTCTGCTGGGAGGACTAGGCGTTCCACTTGGTGACCGGCGTGTTGTTGTCATGTTCGGGTGTGCCGGGCGTGCTTGGAAGCTGGCGAAGCCTCCTAGCCGGGGGAGTTCTCCACCTGGTGATCGGTGTGCTGTGGTCGCGCTCGTACCGCTTGGGCGTGCCCGGCTTGCGTGGTTACTGGCGGGCGTTCCCGGTGGGGAGAGTCTGCCGGGAGGACCGGGCGTTTCACTTGGTGACTGGCGTGCTGTTGTCATGCTCGGGCACGCCGGGCTTGCCAGAAAACTGGCGAAGGCTCCTGGCCAAAGGGGTTCGCTGGGACGAGCAGGCATTCCACTTGGTGGTGGGAGTGCCGTGGTCGGGCTTGTATCGCTTGGGTGTGCCGGGTCTGCTTGGTTGCTGGCGGGTGTTCCTGGCGGGGGGAGTCCGCTGGGAGGAGCAGGTGCTCCACTTGGTGGTGGGTGTGCAGTGGTTGCGCTCGTGCGGCCTCGGGGTGCTCGACTCGGTTGGCTGCTGGCGAAGGCGCCTGGTGGGGAGAGGCTGCCGAGAGAACCAGGCACTCCGCCCGGTGACTGGCGTCCGGCGGTCACGCGGGTGCGGCGGGCGGTGCTGCGATGACGGTGTCCCTGCTCTTGACCGCACTGGCGTTGGTGATCGGGTTTCCGCACCCTCGTGGACCGACTCGCCTGGCCAACCTGGTTGAGGTCGTGCCCACCACACGTCGTCGGGTTCGTTGTGCGCCGGTGTTGATCGCGTTGGCCGTCGCGGCGGTGGTCGGGGTTCTCGGGGGTGTTGTGGCCGGGGTGATGGTCGGTGGCGGGGCCTGGTGGGTGGCCACCAAAGGGGTTCGGCCTCGGCGGCCTGCGGTCGATCACCTGGGGCTCGCCGCGAGTTGGGATCTGCTCGCCGCCTGCTTGCAGTCCGGGATGCCGGTTCCGGACGCGATTCGGGCCGTGGCGGGTGATCTGCCCGACCGGGCAGGCGCGGCTCTGCGCGACACGGCTGACCTGTTGGCTCTAGGCAGCGATCCGGTGCAGGCGTGGAGTGTCGCACTGGACTGTCCTGAGACGGCTGGTCTCGCGCGTGGCGCCCGGCGGACCGCGCGCTCCGGGGCCGCGTTAGCCGGGGTGGCCAGGTCCCTGGCGGCAGGGGTGCGCGAGCGCGCCGAGGACGCCGCCGAGGTCAGGGCTCAGCGGGCCGCGGTGGTGATCGCCGGGCCGCTGGGGCTCTGTTTCCTGCCCGCCTTCCTCTGCTTGGGCGTCTTGCCGGTCGTCATCGGCATGGCGACCCGGATGGCCAGCCAATTTTGATCAATGACTACGAAATCCGGAGGCTCACATGTTCATCCACTCCAAGATCCACGACTTGGCCGACCGCGACGACGGTATGAGTACCGTCGAATACGCCCTCTGCACGATCGCCGCTGCCGCCTTTGCCGCGCTTCTGTACGCCATCGTGAACAGTCCAGCGGTAATGAACGCGCTTACGGCGCTTATTGAACGCGCGCTCTCCTCGGGTTCGTGATGCGGCCGCCACGTGATCGTGGGGCCGTGACCGTCGAGGCCGCCGTCGCGATCGGCGTGCTTGCCCTGGTGATCGCGATGGGAATCGCGGGCGTGGGGGCCGTGGCCGACCAGATCCGATGTGTCGACGCGGCGCGGGAAGCCGCTCGGCTCGCGGCGCGCGGCGAGTCGGAGCGCGGGCGGGCCGCGGCGGTGGCGATCGCGCCACGCGGTGCGGCCGTCGACATCCAGATGGCGGGAGACACCGTGTCGGTCGTGGTGCGTGCCGAGCCAGTCGGCGGGCTCTTACCCGGCATCGAGGTAAGCGCCGACGCCTACGCGGTGGCCGAACCCGGAGTCGTGCCTTGACCGGGAAGACCAGCACGGCGGTTGGAACAGCGACCAATACGGCAACCGGCATGGCGGTTGGAACAGCGACCAATACGGCAACCGGCATGGCGGTTGGAACAGCGACCAATACGGCAACCGGCATGGCGGTTGGGACGGCGGCCAATACGGCGATTGGGACGGCGGTCAGCGCGGCGGTTGGGACGGCGGCCGGCACAGCGATCAGCGCGGCGGTTGGGACGACGTTCAATACGGTGACCAGCACGGCAACCGGCGCGGCGGTTGGGACGGTGACCGATACGGCGACCAGTTCGACGGCTAGGACGACCGGGACCACCGGCGATAGTGGATTCGCCACGGTGTGGACCGCGGTCGCGATGGCCGCGTTGGTGGTCGTCGCTGGCCTGGTGATGGCGTTGGGCTCGGCGGTGGTGGCCAGGCACCGGGCGGAGAGCGCCGCCGACCTAGCGGCGCTCTCCGCCGCCGCGCACGCGTTGGCGGGCGAGGCGCACGCCTGCGGCCGGGCGCGGTGGGTGGCCGAGCGCATGCGCGTCGACCTCATCGCCTGCGCGCTCACGGGATGGGAAGTCACCGTGGCGGTCACCGGTCGTCCGCTGGTCACGGTGGCCGGTCTCGGCGTCGTACGGGCGACGGCACGCGCGGGGCCGGTCGTGGACGGTCCAGCGGTCGGCGTCGCACGGTGAACGGCATCACGCCTGCCGATCACCGCGACCGGGGGAATCGGTGGTCACGCTCTGTGGAACCGCCCGTTTCCGCAGGTAGTTACCCATGATTGGGGTTTGGAAAGGAGGTTTTGCGGCCGGTCGGAGTTGGCTTGGCGGGTACGGCGGTAGCCGGCGGTGACCGGTTCGTGTGGATTCGCCCCGCCGTCCAGTAGACCCGTCACTTGTCTCGCGGAATCGACCAGTTGTCGACAGCAAGTTACGAAGGACCGGGCTCATGCCGTTAAGTCTGTTGTAGGCCGCCGAACCCGGCGCCCGCTCAGCGAGGAGGCATTACCCGAGATGTTGGAAACCGAAAGGTCGGATAGCTGGCGACGAGCGTTCCGCGTCGAGCTTCGGGCCGAGGCGATCGGCCTCGCGTACCGCGGTTGGCCGGTTCTGCCTGGCACCTATCCGGCGGGCGCCCAGTGGGCAGGCCGCGACGGCATCGAGGACACCGGACCGGTTCCCGTGCACCAGGATTGGCGCGAGCGCGTCGGCACCAAGGCCGAGCAGGTCGCCACGTGGTGGACCGGTCGCCCCTACAGCCTGCTCCTCGCGACGGGCGCCGGGTACGACGCGATCGAGGTGGACGACGACCTCGGCCGCCGCACCGCCCGGGTGCTGCGCTCGGTCGGCATCCCCGTGCCGATCATCGCGACCCCGGACAGCCGCTGGCTTTTCCTTGTCCACTCGGGAACCCCGCTCGCCGCCGACCTCGCGGGCAACGCTGACGTCACCCTGCACGGCGAAGGCGGCTGGATCATCCTGCCGCCCAGCCCGTTCGGCCACGGCGTCGTGCACTGGCGGGTCAAGCCCGAGGTGTGCGGCTGGCACATTCCGCACTCCCACACCGTCCAGGACGCGATCCTCGACGCGGTGGAAACACCCGCGACCGACGAGCTGGTCAGCCAGCTGGTCGCTGCGGACTAACTGAAAATCCACTGTGGACGGCCGAGCCCGACGGGTCCGGCCACCACACAACCCGCCCGTCCCCGCGGCGCCGACACCGACCTCCCGCCCGAGAGGTGTCGCCCGCGAGGACAGGCAGCCAGCCGAGCATCGCTGGAGGCGTCGGTCTCCCGCAACCGCTCACGGACAGGGACAGCGGCCCGGCCGCAGTCGACGATTCCCGCCCCGGGATGACCACCCTGCCGACATCGGCCGCCTCCCCGGTGTCGACCAGCAGGTCGAGGTACTCCCCGTCGACTGGTCCCGGCAAGTCTCCGTGACGGCACAGCGGTAGCAGACCACGCCGCGAAAGCTCGGCGGCCAGCAGCGCGCCGGGATGCGCGCCGGCACTCCACCGGCGCCCCCGGCGCGCTGCCACATACGCACCCCTTGCCCCGCGCGGCTGGACGAGTGAATCACCGTCAGCGCACGGCTGGAGGAGAGTCGCCGACGCACCGGGGTTGGAAGAGTGAGTCGCTGGTGCACCGGGGTTGGAGGAGAGAGTCGCTGGTGCACCGGGGTTGGAGGAGAGAGTCGCTGGTGCACCGGGGTTGGAGGAGAGAGTCGCTGGTGCACCGGGGTTGAAGGGGAGAGTCGCTGGTGCACCGGGGTTGAAGGAGTGAGTCGCTGGCGCAGCGGAGTTGGAGGAGTGAGTCACCGACGCGGCGCGCTTGGACGAGTAAGTGACCGACTCAGCACGACGTTGACGCCACCGCGTTTGTGCCCGGCCCACCCACCCGCGGAGGCAGCCCGCCAGGAATCGGCCAACACCGCCAACCGTCTTGGCCAATGTGCGGGGTGGGGTTGCGGGCGGCATTGGTGTTCCACCGGGGTCGGGGCATGGCGCCGCGTTGTCGAACACCTTGGTGTTGAACCAGCCCGGGGTGAAGAACCCGAGCACCCGGCCCAACGCTGCCACCGAAGTCGGGAAATCCGCCACCGACAACCGGCCCGCCCACCGGTCCTCAGCGGCCGCGGCTCACCCATCGGGTCCAGCCCCGGGTCGACGCTGGAACGGGTCGAGATCGAACGTCAACTCGGCGGCGAATCACTGACCGGGCCTGTGGCCAGATTGCGGTGACAGCCAAGGGAAAGCGCCGGGCAGGAACCGCAGCGGGCGCGCCGCGAAGTGGACACCGAGCAGGGGCTGAGCCAGCGTGGTTCGGCGTCGGTCAGCTTGGCCGGTGTCCAAGACGGACGGCTCGTCTGGAGAAGTGGATCTCTGCCGGAGTGCGTTGAGATCCATGTGCCGTGGCGGCTCGACGTGGCGAGTGTCAGGTTCGCAGGGTGTTCAGGACCGTGGTCAGGACCGCCACCGCGCCCACCTTGTCCAGTGGGTCGTTTCCGTTGCCGCACTTGGGGGACTGCACACACGAGGGGCAGCCCGCCGGGCACTCGCAGGCGGCGATCGCGCGGCGGGTGGCGCGCAGCCAGGGGACCAGGGCCGCGTGGCCGCGGTCGGCGAAGCCCGCGCCGCCGGGGTGGCCGTCGTGGACGAACACGGTGGGGTGGCCGGTGTCGGGGTGGTTCGCGGTGGACACGCCGCCGATGTCCCAGCGGTCGCAGGTGGCGAACAGCGGCAGCAGGCCGATCGCGGCGTGCTCGGCGGCGTGCAGGGCGCCGGGGAGGGCGGCGGGGTCCAAGCCCGCGCGGTCGAGGCCGCGGCCGGTCAGCAGGGTCTCGGTGACGGTGTACCAGACCGCGCGGGTGCGGAGCGTCTGTTCGGGGAGGTCCAGCGGGATCTGGTCCAGCACCTCGCCCGAGGGCAGGCGGCGCAGGTAGCCGACGACCTGGGACGTCACCGCCACCTCGCCGAGGCAGACCGTCACCTCGCCGCCGCCGCGCGCCGGGTAGGTCTCTGCGGAAACCGTGTCCAGGATGGCGATGTCCACGACTTCGCGCGGTGTGGTCGTCCAGTCGGGAGTTTCGGCGTGCACCAAGGCCAGCCCGGAATCCAGGTCCAGCTCATCCACCACATAGGACTGTCCTTGGTGCAGGTACAGCGCGCCTTGGTGCACGGTCGCGCACGCGTTGCCCGGGTTCACCGTGCCGAGCATCCGCCCGGAGTCGGCCTCGACCACCGCGATCTGGTCGCCGCCCGAGCCGCGGATGTCGACGGCGCTGTGCGGGCGGTCGCGGGAGGTCCAGTACCACCCGGTGGGGCGTTTGCGCAGGACGCCTTCCGCCACCAAGTCCGCTATGACGGCGCTGGCTGTCTCACCGAAAGCCGGTAGGCAGTCCGGGGTCAACGGCAACTCGGCGGCGGCGCAGGCCAGTTGCGGCGCCAGGACATACGGGTTGCCGGGGTCGGTGACCGTGGCCTCGATCGGCTTGTCCAGCACCGCCGACGGGTTGTGCACCAGGTAGGTGTCCAACGGGTCGTCACGGGCGACGAAGACCACCAGCGCGCCGTCGCCCGCCCGGCCCGCGCGGCCCGCCTGCTGCCAGAACGACGCCAGCGTCCCCGGGAACCCGGCGACGACCACGGCGTCCAGGCCCGCGATGTCCACGCCCAACTCCAGCGCGTTGGTGCTGGCCACGCCGAGCAGGTCCCCCGCGGCCAGCGCGTTTTCCAGCGCCCGCCGCTCCTCTGGCAGGAAGCCCGCCCGGTACGCGGCGACCCGGTCGACCAGGTCGCCGTCGACCTCGGCCAGGATCCGCTTCGCGCCCATCGCGGTCAGTTCCGCGCCGCGGCGGGAGCGGACGAACGCCAAGGTCCGTGCGCCCTCGATCACCAGGTCGGCCAGGATGCGGGCTGTCTCAGCGCCCGCTGAGCGACGGACCGGCGCGCCGTTCTCGCCCGCGAGGTCGGCCAGCAGCGGCGGCTCCCACAGGGCGATCGTGCGCGCGCCGCGCGGGGAGGCGTCCTCGGTGACCGCCGCACAGTCCACTCCGGACAGTCGGGACGCGGAGGCGGCCGGGTCGGACACCGTGGCCGAGGCCAGCACGAACACCGGGTCGGACCCGTAGCGCCGGGCGACGCGCCGCAGCCTGCGCAGCAGCAGCGCGACGTGGGAGCCGAACACCCCGCGGTAGGAGTGGCACTCGTCGACCACGACATACCGCAGTTTGCGGAAGAAGGTGGTCCACCGCTCGTGCGCGGGCAGCACGCCGCGGTGGAGCATGTCCGGGTTGGTGAACACCCAGCGGGCGTGCGCGCGCACCCAGTCGCGCTCGGCGAGCGGTGTGTCGCCGTCGAAGCTCGCGGCGCGCAGGTCGGGCAGGTCCAGCGCACGCACGGCGCGCAGTTGGTCGGCGCCGAGCGCTTTGGTGGGGGACAGGTAAAGCGCGGTGGCCCGACTGTCCTCAGTCAACGCGGTGATTACCGGAAGCTGGTAAGCCAGCGACTTTCCGGACGCGGTGCCGGTCGCGATCACCACGCTGCGGCCAGCGACCGCGTGCTCGGCGGCCTCGATCTGGTGCGCCCAGGGCTCGGGAATGCCGCACCGGGCGTACGCCGCGCGGACCGGGGGCGGTGTCCAAGCGGGCCAGGGCACGGTTTTCGCGGCCCGCTCGGGCAGTTCGGCGACGTGCGTCAGCGGGTTCTCACCGGAGGGCACCCCGGCCAGCACCCGCCCGAGCAGCAGGCCGCCGCGCTCGGTCGCCGCCTCCACACTCACCTGTCGAGCTTCGCACACCCCACCGACCTTCTTGCCGGGTCGGCGGTCGCACCAGAGATGATCATGAGACGTTGGTCACAGTCTGCCCGCTCTGTGTCACGTACCGTGCACGGTAAGGGACAGCTCGCGTATGTGAATCGCCTTACCAATAGACTCCGCCGACATCCCACCGATTGTGGTGGCGGACACGTGAAAACGGGGTCGGTGGACGTCGTGTGGTACTGGCGGATGTCGGCGCTGTAACAGGCAGATCATCAGGAGGACGGATGTCCGGGCAGTTCCTCGCGGCGGATCTGACGCTCACCGGCGGCGACCGCGGTGTCGTCGTCGTGGTCGCCGTGATCGCCCTCGCGGCTCTCGCCGTCGGCTATGTCTTGCTCAAAGAGGTTCTGGCCTCCGGCCAAGGCACTCTCAAGATGCAGGAGATAGCCAAAGCGGTCCAAGAGGGCGCGGCGGCGTACCTCAAACGGCAGCGAAACACGCTTCTCATCTTCGGCACAGCCGTGTTCCTGCTGCTGTTCCTGCTACCCGCCGACAGTGCCGGTGAACGGATAGGACGGTCACTGTTCTTCCTGGTGGGGGCGGTCTTCTCGTTCTCCATCGGCTACCTCGGCATGTGGCTGGCGACGCAGGCCAACCTGCGCGTCGCCGCCGCGGCCAACGAGGCGGGCGGCCGGGAGAAGGCGACCAAGATCGCGTTCCGCACCGGCGGCGTGGTCGGCATGGCGACGGTCGGCCTCGGCCTGTTCGGCGCGTCGGTCGTCGTGCTCGTCTACACCGGAACGGCGCCCAAGGTGCTGGAGGGCTTCGGCTTCGGCGCGGCGCTGATCGCGATGTTCATGCGGGTCGGCGGCGGCATCTTCACCAAGGCCGCCGACGTCGGCGCCGACCTGGTCGGCAAGGTCGAGCAGGGCATCCCCGAGGACGACCCGCGCAACGCCGCGACCATCGCCGACAACGTGGGCGACAACGTCGGCGACTGCGCGGGCATGGCGGCGGACCTGTTCGAGTCCTACGCGGTCACCCTGGTCGCCGCGCTGATCCTGGGCAGCACCGCGTTCGGCGCGTCCGGCCTGCTGTTCCCGCTGATCGTCCCGGCGATCGGCGTGCTCACCGCGATGCTCGGCGTCTACATCACCCGGGCCAGGACCGGCGAAAGCGGCCTGACCGCGATCAACCGCTCGTTCTACATCTCCGCGCTCGTCTCGGCGGTGCTGTGCACGGCGGCGGCGTTCATCTTCCTGCCGAACTCGTTCTCCGACCTCGGCGCGGCGGAGACCCAGAACATCGCAGGCAGCCCGGCGCTGATCGCGGCCGTCGCGGTGATCATCGGCATCGTCCTCGCGGGCGCGATCCTCTGGCTTACCGGCTACTACACCGGCACCGACCACAAACCGACCAAGGACGTCGGTAAGACCTCTCTTACCGGCGCCGCGACAGTCATCTTGTCCGGCATCTCGGTTGGCTTCGAGTCCGCCGTCTACACCGCCCTGGTTATCGGCGCCGCGGTCTACGGCGCTTTCCTGCTCTCCGGCTCGATTCTGGTGGCCCTCTTCGCGATCGCGCTCGCGGGCTGCGGCCTGCTGACCACCGTCGGCGTCATCGTCGCGATGGACACCTTCGGCCCGGTCTCGGACAACGCCCAAGGCATCGCGGAGATGTCCGGGGACGTGCACGGCGAGGGCGCGCAGATCCTCACCGAACTCGACGCGGTCGGCAACACCACCAAGGCCATCACCAAGGGCATCGCGATCGCCACCGCGGTGCTTGCCGCGACGGCGTTGTTCGGCTCTTACCAGGACGCGATCAGCAAGGCGCTGGCGAAGGTCGGGTCGAGCATCGGCGAGGTGCCGAGCAGCGCGTTCTCCTTCATCGTGTTCAGCCCGAACGTGCTGGTCGGCATCGGCATCGGCGCGGCCGTCGTGTTCATGTTCTCCGGTCTGGCGATCAACGCCGTGACCCGGGCGGCGGGCGCGATCGTGTTCGAGGTGCGCCGCCAGTTCCGCGACATCCCCGGGATCATGGAGGGCACCACCAAGCCGGAGTACGGCAAGGTCGTGGACATCTGCACCCGTGACTCGCTGCGCGAGCTGGCCACCCCCGGCCTGCTCGCGGTGCTCGCCCCGATCGCGGTCGGCTTCGGCCTCGGCGTCGGCCCGCTCGCCGGGTACCTCGGCGGCGCCATCGCCACCGGCACGCTCATGGCGGTGTTCCTGGCCAACTCCGGTGGCGCGTGGGACAACGCGAAGAAGATCGTGGAGGACGGCAACCACGGCGGCAAGGGCTCCGAGGCGCACGCCGCCACCGTCATCGGCGACACCGTGGGCGACCCGTTCAAGGACACCGCTGGCCCGGCGATCAACCCGCTGATCAAGGTCATGAACCTGGTCTCGCTGTTGATCGCGCCCGCCATCGTCACCTTCTCCGTCGGCTCGGAGGCCTCGACGGGGCTGCGCGTCACCATCGCGCTGGTGGCGGTCGTGCTGATCGTCGCGGCGATCGTGGTGTCCAAGCGGCGCGGCACGGCGATCGCCGACACGCCTGCGGAAACCACCGCGAGCGTGTAGATCACTCTGTCGAACGAGGCCGGTTCCCACACGGAGGGAACCGGCCTTTTTCGACGTGCGGGCTGATCATCGGCCTGCGAGCATCGGGGCGTCGCCGGGGCGGGTCCCGGATCATTGATGCAAGGAGAACGTGACATGGTGCGTCGTCTCGTCGCGGCAACCGCGACGGCCGCTGCCTTCGGACTCGGCCTCGCCGGGTGCGGTTCCGACCCCGGCACCGCCCCGGGCGCCACCTCCGGCGCCCCCGCCGCCACGACCACGAGTGGGACCGCGGGCAATGGCGACGCGGTCGCGTGGGCCGAGAAGCTGTGCTCGTCGGTCGCCCCGGATGTCGAGACGCTGGAAGAGGGCCCGCAGGGCATCGATGGGAACGACCCGAACAAGGCCAAGACGGGCATGGTCGCGTACCTGGGCAAGCTGTCGAACTCGCTCGACTCGATGACCACGAGTTTCAAGGACGCGGGCGCCCCGCCGGTCGCCAACGGCGACCAGTTGGCCGCGAAGTCCTCGGACTCGCTGGACGAGGCCAAGAAGATCGTGGAGGGCGCCAAGACCAAGTTCGAGGGCGTCAACACCGCGGACCCGGAAGCGTTCAAGGCGGGCTTCCTCGCGGCCGCTCAGGACCTGCAGAAGCTCGGCGACCTGGACCCGACCAAGGGCCTGCGCGAGAACAAGGAGCTGGAGTCGGCGTTCAAGTCGGCGCCGTCCTGCAAGAAGCTGGACGACACCGAGCCCGAGTCGGAGGCGGCCTCGGAGACGGCGTCCGCGCCCGCGAGGCCGACCTCCTGAGCCAGGGCAGCCCGATCAGGACAGCGTGATCAGGACAGCGTGATCAGGACAGCGGTGACGGCCGCCGCGACGAGCCTCGTGCTCGTCGCGGCGGCCTGCACGTCCGCGCCCGCCCCCGACCCGGCGGCCAAGACGGCGTGGGCCGACCGGCTGTGCGCCGCGGTGGCCGACGCGAACGCCGTTCTCGCGACCGCGCCGCCGCCGATCGACACCGGGGACCCGGCGGCGGTCAAGAACACGCTCAGCGCTTACCTGGGGGCTCTTACCGATGGTCTGGGGCGCGCTGTCGAAGCGGTAAGAGGGCTCGGACAGTCACCTATAGATGGTGGCGACCGGCTTTCCCGTGCCGCGGGTGACGCCTATGAGGGTCTGCGGCAGCCGCTTACCGAGGCGAAGACAGTCCTGGACGGCGCCCAGGACGCCGACACCGTGGCGCGCGTGGTGAGCGAAGTCGCCCCCCGACTGGAGGCGGTCGCCACCGCCGATCCGCTCGCCGTCGACGGTGATTCTGACTTCACCCATTGGGCCGAACAGGCTCCGCGCTGTGCCGAAGTGCCCGCGCTGCGTCGCTGAACCGATTCCGCGCCGCTTTACCGTGATCGAACTATTGTTCTATTCTGGCCGCCGTGGCACGGCAGATGTCGTTCTTCTCCGCCGAGGCGACCGCTCCCCGGGTCGCCGATTTGGCAGGTCTGCTGTGCGGTCCCGGCCGCACGATCGTCTTCGCCAAGGCGACCGCCCGGCTCTCCCTCGCCGTTGACGACCCCTGGCGGGCGAACGCCCTGGTCAGGGCCTGCGCCGAGCGCGGTGTCGCCGCCGAGGTCAAGGTGTGCGAAGAGGTCGGGCGGCCGTTGCTGCGCACCGCGTTCCGGTCCGATCTCGCCCCGCTGGCCGCGGCGTGGAGCACCGGTTCGGCCAAGTCGGTTCCCCGCGATTTCGGGCTGGATGGCGCGATCTTGCGCATGTGGGTTCTGGCGGCGGGCCGGTGGACAGAAGGCTCTTACCTTCTCCCGTTGGACCCGGAAGCGCCCGAGACCCACGAGCCTCTTGTCGCGGTGTTAGCCCAATGCGGTCTACCTGCGGCAATGCACTCGATGGGGGACGAGGGCCCGGCCCTGCGCGTCACCGGCCGCAGGCGGCTGGGCAGGCTGCTCGAACTGGTCGGCCCACCCGCCGACCCGGGCTGCGCGGACCAGTGGCCGGCGGTTTCCCGGATGCGCGTCGTGTCTTGACCGTGCTAGAGGTGGTAAAGGTTCATACTTCGTCGGCCGATCTCCAGCGCAGGGCAACCTGGAATAGGGCATTCTCCGCCCGGCGTGCACACTGACTGGCTGACGCAGGCTTGATACGGGGTTACAGAGAGCGGGACAGCGTGGCTGGGTCGACAGGGACGAAGAGAAGCGGCGGCGGCGCCGACGGCGCCGCACCCCGGCGTTTGGTGATTGTCGAGTCGCCCGCGAAGGCCCGCAAGATCGCCTCCTACCTCGGCCGCAACTTCGTCGTGGAGTCCTCCCGCGGGCACATCCGCGACCTGCCGCGCAAGGCGGCCGAGGTCCCGGAGAAGTACAAGGGCGAGGCCTGGTCCAACCTCGGCGTCAACGTCGACAACGGCTTCGAGCCCATCTACATCGTGACCCCGGACAAGAAGTCCACGGTCACCGAGCTCAAGGGCCTGCTCAAGGACGCCGACGAGCTCTACCTGGCCACGGACGGCGACCGCGAGGGCGAGGCCATCGCCTGGCACCTGCTCGAAGCGCTCAAGCCCAAGGTCCCGGTGCGCCGGATGGTGTTCCACGAGATCACCGAGCCCGCGATCCGCGCCGCGGCCGAGAACACCCGCGAACTCGACCGCGACCTGGTCGACGCCCAGGAGACCCGCCGCATCCTCGACCGGCTCTACGGCTACGAGGTCAGCCCGGTCCTGTGGAAGAAGGTCATGCCGAGGCTGTCGGCTGGCCGCGTGCAGTCCGTGGCGACCCGGATCGTGGTCCAGCGCGAGCGCGAGCGGATGGCGTTCGTCGCGGCCAACTACTGGGACATCTCGGCGACCATGGACGCCGGGAAGACCGCCGAGCCGCCCACGTTCGGCGCGCGCCTGCTCTCCGTCGACGGCACCCGCCTGGCCACCGGCCGCGACTTCGGCCAGGACGGCAAGCTCAAGGCGGGCGCCGAGGTCCTCTTGCTCGAAGAGGCCGAGGCACGCCGACTTACCGAGGCGCTGGCAGGCGCGGCTCTCACCGTCTCTAGTGTCGAAGAGAAGCCGTATACCCGTAAGCCGTACGCGCCGTTCATGACCTCGACTCTGCAGCAGGAGGCGGGCCGCAAGCTGCGGTTCGGCTCCGACCGCACCATGCGCACCGCGCAGCGGCTGTACGAGAACGGCTACATCACCTACATGCGAACCGACTCCACGACGCTGTCGGAGACGGCGATCGAGGCGGCGCGCGCGCAGGCCACCGACCTCTACGGCGCGCAGTTCGTGCACCCGACCCCGCGCCAGTACACCCGCAAGGTCAAAAACGCCCAGGAGGCGCACGAGGCCATCCGCCCCGCCGGTGAGGTCTTCCGCACCCCGGGGCAGGTCGCCGGTGAGCTGGAGGCGGACGAGTTCCGCCTGTACGAGCTGATCTGGCAGCGCACCATCGCGTCCCAGATGGCCGACGTGCGCGGGACGACCATGACCGTGCGCATCGCGGGCGCCGCGGCCAGCGGCGAGCAGTGCGTGTTCTCGTCGTCGGGCCGCACCATCACCTTCCCCGGCTTCCTCCGCGCGTACGTCGAGGCGGTCGACACCGAGGCGGGCGGCGAGGCCGACGACGCCGAGCGCAGGCTGCCGCTGCTCACCAAGGGCCAGCCGGTCACCGCGCGGGACCTGGCCGCGGACGGGCACACCACCAGCCCGCCGCCCCGCTACACCGAGCCCAGCCTGGTCAAGGCCCTCGAAGACCTGGGCATCGGCCGCCCATCCACCTACGCCTCGATCATCAACACGATCCAGGACCGCGGCTACGTGTGGAAGAAGGGCTCCGCGCTGGTCCCGTCGTGGATCGCGTTCTCGGTCATCGGCCTGCTCGAACAGCACTTCGAGCGCTTGGTCGATTACGACTTCACCGCCGCCATGGAAGAGGAGCTCGACGGCATCGCCGCGGGCACCCAGCAGCGCACCGACTGGCTTTCCGGCTTCTACTTCGGCGGCTCGGTCGGCCCGGAGGGCTCCATCGGGCGCTCCGGCGGGCTCAAGAAGCTGGTCGGCTCCGGGGTCGAGCACATCGACGCGAAGGAGGTGAACTCCATCCAGGTGTTCACCGACGCCGAGGACCGCCCGGTCGTCGTGCGCGTCGGCCGGTACGGGCCGTACCTGGAACGCGAGGTCGACGGCGCGGCGCAGCGGGCGAACCTGCCCGAGGACCTGCCGCCGGACGAGCTCACCGTCGAAGTCGCCGAGAAGCTGTTCGCCACCCCGATGGAGGGCCGCTCGCTGGGTGTTGACCCGGTCACCGGGCACGAGATCGTGGCCAAGGAGGGCCGGTTCGGGCCGTACGTGACCGAGGTCCTGCCCGAGCCCGAGGAGCCCCCGGCGCCTGCGGAGGGCGCGAAGAAGACCCGCGCGAAGGCTCCCGCCAAGCCCAAGCCGCGCACCGGCTCGCTGTTCAAGTCGATGTCGCTGGACACGGTGACGCTCGACGACGCGCTCAAGCTGCTCTCGCTGCCGCGTGTCGTGGGCGTCGACCCGGCCTCCAATGAGGAGATCACCGCGCAGAACGGGCGCTACGGGCCGTACCTGAAGAAGGGCGCCGACTCGCGCTCGCTGACCAGCGAAGACCAGATCTTCACCATCGGTCTGGACGAGGCGCTCAAGATCTACGCCGAGCCCAAGAAGCGCGGCAGGCAGGCCGCCGCGGCCGCGCCGCCGCTGCGGGAGATCGGCAACGACCCGGTGTCCGGCAAGCCGATGGTGATCAAGGACGGGCGTTTCGGCCCGTACGTCACCGACGGCGAGACGAACGCCTCTCTGCGCAAGGCGGACAGCGTGGAGACGCTGACCGACGAGCGCGCCGCAGAACTGCTCGCCGAGAAGCGCGCCAAGGGCCCCGCCCCCAAGCGCGCGCCCGCCAAGCGCAAGGCCCCCGCGAAGAAGACCCCGGCCAAGTCGAAGTCCTGATCCCGCTGCGGGGATCACTCAGCGAGATCACGTGATGTGACCCCCTTCGCCCACCGCGGATGGTTAGCTGTCGGCGATGCCGGGAATCCACCCGATCCAGTGATGGGGTCGGCGGTGGTGCTTGCTGAGCGTCACCGGGCGCCCACCGGTTCTGGGCCACCCGGATGACCAGGCAGGACGCGTCTCCCGGCTACGCTGGAAGCGGCGACGGCGTGGAAAGTGGGTGGCGGGCATCAGCGGCGGCCTGAGCGAGGACGAGAAGACGGGCGCTGGCGCGTCCATGGCGCACCGCGCCCGCAGCGTGCTGGCCATCCGCCCGTTCCGCAGGCTGTGGGGTGTCACGTACCTGTGCAGCGTCGGTGACTGGCTGTCGCTGCTCGCGCTGGCGGGCTTCGCCGCGCAGATGACCCAGGACTACAAGGCCCAGAGCTTCGCGTTCGCGGGCGTCGTCCTCACCCAGCTGCTGCCCGGGCTGCTGTTCGCGCCGCTCGGCGGGATCTTCGCCGACCGGTTCGACCGCCGCAAGGTCATGGCCCTCGCCGACATCGGGCGGTGCGGGCTGCTCCTGTCGATCGCCATCGCGGGCTCGCCGGTGTGGCTGTTCGTGGGCAACTTCCTGGTC
The DNA here is from genome assembly GCF_055586285.1 of Actinokineospora sp. NPDC051303. Taxonomy (NCBI): domain Bacteria; kingdom Bacillati; phylum Actinomycetota; class Actinomycetes; order Pseudonocardiales; family Pseudonocardiaceae; genus Actinokineospora; species Actinokineospora sp. NPDC051303. The sequence continues at coordinate 210,890 of NZ_JBVJIN010000005.1, read as the reverse complement.
GGCTGCTGCGCGCTGCTGTGGATCCCGTCCAAGGAGGCCGCGGTCCCCAACCTGCTGCGCAGGCCCGACCAGGTCGAGACGGCCAACCAGCTCGGCATGGTGATGACCTACGGCATCTCGGTCATCAGCGGCGCGGGCCTCTACGCGGCCATCACCGGCGTCAGCACCAACCTCAACATCCAGCCCGACGCCAGCGGGATGGGCATCGGCAGAGTCATCCTGATCATCACCGGTCTGCTCTACCTGGCCAGCGCCGTCCTCATCGCCACCCGCATCCCGGAGCTGTCCCGCCGCGTCGTGGCCCCTACCGCCTCCGACGACGAGCAGGCCGAGAAGTCCGGGATCATGGCCATGGTCCGCGACGCGGCCCGGTTCGTCCGCACGACCCCGATCGTGCGCGGCCTGCTCATCGGCATGATCGGCGCGTTCGCGGCGGCCGGGGCGCTGGTCGGGTCGGCGCAGCTCTACGCCAACAGCCTGCTCGGCGGCCTGTCGTCGTTCGGCCTGCTGTTCGTCGCGCTGTTCATCGGACTCGCCAGCGGCATGACCGGCTCGCCGAAGCTGGCCCGCCGCCTGCCGCACAACCGGCTGTTCGGCATCGCGATCGTGTTCGCCGGACTGGCGCTGGTCCTGGTGGCGCTGTCGCCGCACCTCGCCGTCTCGCTGATCACCGTCGCCATCCTCGGCGCGTGCGCTGGCGCGGCCTTCCTGACCGGCGTCACGATCATCGGCACCCAGGTCGAGGACGCCATCCGCGGCCGGATCAACGCCATCTACCAGTCGCTGATGAAGCTCATCCTGGCGGGCGCGATGGCGCTGACGCCGGTCCTGGTTGGCTTGGTGCGACCGCACAGCATCACCCTGTTCGGCCGCGAGATGGTCGTCGACGGCACCCGCCCGGTGCTGCTCGGCGCCGCGGTCCTCGCGGTCCTGGCCGGGGTCGTGGCCTACCGGCAGATGGACGACCGGCGCTCCGAGACGATCCTGGCCGACCTGCTCGCCGCGATCCGCCGCAAGCCGCGCCGCAGCGCCGGGATGCTCATCGCGGTCGAGGGCGACACCCACCTCGACACCGCCACCCAGGCGCACCTGCTCGCCGACTGGCTGCGCGGGCCGGGCACCAAGGAAGTCCTGCTCGCCACCGACCCCGCTTTAGACGACGCCCGCCTGCACGCCGTCCTCATGGGCGCGCGGCTCACCAGCCCCCGCGCGCAGGCCCTCGCCGCCGCCGCGGTCCGCGCCGACCTGGTGGAGCGCGAGATCCAGCCCGCCCTCGACCGCGGCGCCCTGGTCGTCATGGAACGGTTTGTCGACAGCCCCCTCGCGCACCTGTCCGCCGCGGCCGGACTCGACCCGGCCGAGCTGGAAGGACTCGCCGACTGGGCCACGTCCCGGCTGCGCCCCGACATCACGGTGCTGCTCGACCGCGACCCGGCGACCCTGCGTCCGCGCTCGGGGAACTCGGAGCATCATTGGCACGTGCAGAGCGTGCTGACCGACATGGCCGCGGCCGATCCGGACCGCTATGTGGTGGTCGACGGCGACGGGTCCCCCGAGGACGTCGCCGACCGGGTCCGCCTGGCCGTCCAGACCACCGTCGCCGGGCGCAAGCTGGCCCGGCTCGTCCCCGACGCCCCGACCCCGGTCGAGACTGGCTGATGGTGGGCGTCTGGTCACAGCTGGTCGGCCAGCCCGAGGCCGTGGACATCCTCAGCACGGCGGCGACGGCCGCGGCCGGGCTGGTGGACGGCACCGGCACCGCGGCGGGCATGACACACGCCTGGCTCTTCACCGGACCACCTGGCTCCGGTAGGTCTGTCGCCGCCCGTGCGTTCGCCGCCGCTCTTCAGTGCACAGCAGGCCAAGAGGTGCCCGGCTGCGGCGAGTGCCAGGGCTGCCACACCAGCCTGTCCGGCACCCACGCCGACGTGCGGCTGGTGGTGCCCGAGGGCCTGTCGATCTCGGTCGCCGAGATGCGGGCCTTGGTGCAGACCTCCGCGCGCAGGCCGACCAGCGGGCGCTGGCAGGTCGTCATCATCACCGACGCGGACCGGCTTACCGAGGGCGCGGCAAACGCGCTGCTCAAGGCCGTCGAGGAACCTCCCCCGCGTACCGTGTTCCTCTTGGCGGCGCCTTCCGACCACCCGGAAGACGTGTCGGTCACCATCCGGTCCCGCTGCCGGTCGATCGCGCTCCGCACTCCCGCCCCCGACGCCATCGCCGAGGTCCTGCGCCACCGCGACGGCGTTGACGCGGACACCGCCATCTGGGCGGCGTCGGTCTGCGGCGGCCACGTCGGCCGAGCCCGCCGCCTGGCCACGGACACCGCCGCCCGCGACCGCCGCGCCAAGGTCCTGCGCATCCCGTTGAACCTGCGCAGGCTCTCCGACGTCTTCGACTGCGCCGACGACTTGGTCAAGGCCGCCGAGACTGACGCCAGCGAGGTAAGCGGCTCCCGCGACGAGGCGGAGAAGGAAGCCCTCAAGATGGCCATGGGCCACGGCGGCACCGGCAAGGGCGCCGCCTCCGCGACCCGGGGCAGCGCGGGCGCGATCAAGGAGCTGGAGAAACGGCAGAAGTCGCGCGCCACCCGCACCCAGCGCGACGCTCTCGACCTCGCCCTGGTCGACCTGGCGGGCTTCTATCGGGATGTTCTCGTCACGTCGTCGGGGTCGTCGGCCGCGCTGAACCACCCGGATCACGCAGAGGGCAGCGCCCAGGCGGCGGCCAAGTGGACCCCGGAGTCGACGCTGCGGCGGCTGGAAGCGGTGTTGCACTGCCGAGAGGCGCTAGAGATGAACGTCAAACCGAGGATCGCTATCGAGGCGATGGTGACCGCCCTCTATTTCGGGTAGCGCGTCAGTCGGTCTTACGTCGCCCAGGCAGCGCGGCCACCAGCACCACGCCCACCAGCAGCAGAGCCGTGCCGGTCCAGAACAGCGGCACCGAGTGGTAGGCGGCGGTCGTGTAGGCCAGCGGCGGCGCGGCCATGCCCTGCGGGGCGGGCACGGGCGGATTCCGCGGCATCTGCGTCGCGGTCCCGCACACCACCCCGCCGGTCGGAGCGAACGCCCGCGCGACCTGCTCGCCCAGCGAGACCTGTGCGAGCGCGGACGGCAGGTTCGGCAGCCCGAGCGCGTCGGTCGGCAGCACCTGCAAGTCCAGCATCCGCGCGGTGGCGCCGAGCTGGTGACCGTCGAACGGCTGGGTCGCCTGCTCGCGCTTCTCGGTCAACCCCGCGACCGACAGCCGCAGCACACCGAGATCCAGCTTCTTGAGCCCGTTGGCCAGCGCGTCCTGGACGCCCTGGCCGTCGGCTAGCAGGGCGCCCACGATCGGCAGGCCGTCCAGCCCCGGCAGGGTGCCCGGCAGCGGGATGCCGACCGGGATGTCCAGCTTCGGATTGGCCGCGTCCAGCCTGCCCAGGCTCTTGCCGCCCTGAACGACCTCCAACACCGGCGCCGTGTACGCCACCGAGGACGTGGCCGCGTCTCCCGTGGACGTCACCCGCAGCGTCGGCTGGCTGACCACGTTCACCGACAACTCAAACGGCGTCCCGGCAAGCACCTTCACTGACGCCGCCTGCAACGTGGATGTCGACTGGACAGCCTTATTGGCAGACCCCGGGATATCCACCAACTCCACGACAGACCTAGCCGACAGGGTGTTGGGCAGACTGAGCAGCGCGCTGTCATCGCCCAGCACGCCGCCGAGCGTGCTCAACGGCCCCGCCAGCTTCTTGAGCCCGGCCACGACCGCCTGATCGCCCGCGGCGTCCAACCCCGGCGCGTCGAACACCCCGGTCAGATCGGCGACCCCTGGCAGAGTCGGGATCGTGGTCAACGCCGACAGGCTCGCCAACTCGGTAGACGAATCCGCGATAGTCCCCACACACGGCCCGAGAGTGTCACTCCACTGGGCCCGCACGCTCCCGTTGAGCGCCCCAGCCTTGACCAACGGTGTGGCGGGAGGATTGATCCCCCCGGTCCTCGGTTCCTGCCCACCCGGCGGCGCCGTCTGCGCCAACGCCCCCGGCGCCTGCGGACTGGCCCCCGCCACCGCCACCCCACCCGGCGCGGCCTGCGCCACCGCCTTCTCGTACGACAGGTAAGCCTCCGAGTTGGCCTGCGCGCTGGCCAGCCCGAACCCCACCTCGACCGCGGGCTGCCGAGGCAGCTTGTCCCCAGCCCCCGGCATGATCGTCTTGGTGGGAGCGGAGTTCGGCAACACCCGGACCACCGCCAACCCCGTCCCCGCGTCCCCCACCGCCCGCCCCAACGGCCGCGGCCCCACGGGAGCGGACGCGGGCGGCGCACTCGGATTCGCGGGCGGCGGCACCGGCGTCGTCGCCACCTGAGCGGCCGCCGGAGCCACCCACAACCCCAACACCGACCCGGTGACCAACACCACAGGCAGTCGTCTCAGCATGACCCCGCCCCTCCCACCCACATCCGCACCCGCGGCACCTACCCACCCAACGACGGTGGCCCTTGCCGGTGACGCCCAGCGGCCCGCTACACTTGTCCACGGCCACGCCGCCTTAGCTCAGTCGGCCAGAGCGATTCACTCGTAATGAATAGGTCAAGGGTTCGATTCCCTTAGGCGGCTCGCAGGTCAGAGGGGTCGGCCCGTTCGCGGGCCGACCCCTCGTGGCCCCAAACGTGGCCCAAGTCGGCCTACCGTGGCTTATGGCGAACTCATCAAAGCCCCGGAAGCGGCCCGTCCACTCTGGTGGGCGGGGCCTGATTGTCTCTCTGGGCGACTCCGTTCCCGCATGGCCCACCGCGGTGTGGCTCCCGGGGCGTCCACTGGCCGCAGTGAGCCCCCGCCTATGAAGAAGGACCGTTCCGTGCAGGCGGGGTGGAAGCCTTCGTTTTGCACGCACGTGGCCAGCTTGGCGGTCTTTCTCTCCCCCAGAAACATCGGTATTGGCGCTGGTATCGCCTTGTGATGAGAGGGGTTCGATTTCCTAAGGCGGCTCGCGCTTAACCCCGGTGGTGGAAAGCGTAGGTGGCGCCGGGGTATTGGCGCGCCCAGCGGGGGAGGGCCGAGAAGGTGGTGCGGATGCGGTCGGACTGGCGGGCGAAGCGGAGGGCGTCCAACGAGGTCCAGGGGATTCCCAGCTTCTCGCGTAGTGGGTGGGGGAGGGTGCCCAGGGTCAGGCGGGTCAGGTGCGAGCCCAGGCGGGGCAGCAGGCGGTTCCAGAGGGGGAACCGCGGGAGCGGGGGTGGGATGTCGCCGGTCAGGGCGTGGAGGACGTCTTGGGCTGACTGGGTGTTGGTGAGGGCTGTCGCGGTCATGTCGTCGATGTAGGCGCGGAAGTCGGTGTAGGTCGCGGGGGTGGTGCGGGGCGGGATGCCCAAGCGGGCGCCGAGGGAGCGCCATTCGGCGTAGAGGTGTTCCTCGTCGGGGATGGGGGTGGCGAAGTGGCGCCAGGCCGCGATAGCCGAGTCGAGCAGGGTGGCATGGACCCAGAAGTAATTCTCCGGGTTCAGCGCGTGGTAGCGGCGGCCAGCGGCGTCGACACCGTGGATGCGGCGGTGGAGGGCGCGGAGGCGGACCGCCTCTTGGTCCGACTGCGGGCCGCCGAAGGTCAGGATGAAGGCTGAGTTCACCGTGCCCCACAGGCGCGGCCAGGGGTTTGTCCGGAAGTCGGAGAACTGGGCGACGGCGGCGCCCACAGCGGGGTGGGACACCTGCATCACCAGCGCGCGGCCCCCGCACAGGGCGGTGCGGACATCCGCCATCACCCGCCAGGTCACGGAGTCCGGGCCTAAGGAATCCATGCCGTTTCGTAGCACGGATCGGTAGGTTTCGGGAGTGGACCGGGTGGATGTGGTGTCGCGCTTCGAATCGCGGGCGGGTTTCACCGAGCCCACTGGTGCCCTCTTGGAGTGAGGGGTACGACTCCGCCACAGGCGGGCGGCGGACGGGTGGTGGTGTGTTATCCACGGGTGGTCGAGCGGGTGCACGGCGACCAGTGCCAAATTTTCGGCATCCGGTTGGAGACCGCGACCGGCGCGCACAGTGAGGCCGCGCACATCCGGGGGCTGGGGCGGCCGCACGACGGTCCGGACGAGATGGCGAACGTGCTCTGCCTCTGCCCCAACTGCCACACGCTGTTCGACCTGTTGGCGATCTACATCGACCCCGACTGGACCGTGCGGCGGGTGAAGGACAGGACTGCCGTGGCGACGTTGACGCGGCGGCCAGAGCACCGCATCGACGTGCGGCACCTCGAATATCAGCGGATTCTCTGCGGTGTGCGGCGGTAGCGTCGGCCGGTGACCAACGACCTCTTCGCCGACGCCGTCGGCTCTGTGGACGAGTTGCGGGCGATCTATCCCGAGCAGTCGGCCATCGCCAAGGGCAAGCAGATCGATGTGGTGGACGACCTGGCCCGGGAGTTTGTGGCGTGTTCGCCGATTGTGTTCGTGGCCAGCGCGGATGCCGAGGGGCGGTGTGACGTGACGCCGCGGGGTGGGCCGCCGGGGTTTGTGTCGGTGTTGGCCGAGGGGACCGTGGTCGTGCCGGACGCCACCGGGAATCGGCGGATCGACACGTTTCAGAACGTGGTGGCCACCGGGCGGGCGGGGTTGATCTTCCTGATTCCGGGGCGGGGGCAGACGCTGCGGGTGAATGGGCGCGCGTGCGTGTCCACGCGCCCGGAGTTGCTCGCGTCGTTGACGGCGGTGGGCAAGCCGCCGCGGGCCGCGTTGGTGGTGGAGCCGGAAGAGGTGTTCACGCACTGCCCCAAGGCGTTCGTCCGGTCCAAGGTGTGGCAGCCGGAGACCTGGTTGGACGCGGCCGCCCAGCCGGACCCCGCCGAGATCGTGCACGCGCACATCGGCGACCCGGCGATCACCCTGGAGCGGATCCGGCAAGACCAGATCGACAGCCTGCGCTACCGGCTGGCCTAGTTGTCGCAGGCCACGCCGTCGTCGTCGCGGTCGAGTTCGGGGCGGTAGCCGGGGGAGCCGCGGTGGAGCGGGGCGGCGCCCGCCGCTTTGGCCTGGGCGCAGTTCTTGTAGTACGGCGACGCCGGTGTGGTTTTGGGTGGGGGATCGTCCGAGGTGGGGTGGGACGCAGGCGGGGTTGTCGTGGTCACGGCCGTCGTCCGGGGCGGTGGGGTGGACGAGGTTGTGGTTGTCGCGGTTGCGCAGGAGATGCCCCAGAGGCCGCGGCTGGCGGCTTTCGCCGCTCTCTGGGCCTCGGTTAGGGCTGTCGGGGCTGACGGGGCGGTCTTGGCCATGCCGCTGCTCAGGGCGAGCACGGCGAAGTCGGAGCCGTCGGTCAGGCTTACCGCGCCGGGGTTCGCGAGCACGATCTCTTGGCCCGCCAACGTCTTGCGGGTGAACGCCACCGCCGCCGATCGCCAGCACTCTTCGGCGGGCGCCAAGCCCGCCAGGACGATTCGCTCGCCTGTCGAGAGCACGACCGTTCTGGCGTCGACGACCTCGGCCACGGTGATCGCCGCCGTGCCCGCGGGCGTGGCGAACAGGCTTTTCTGGGCCGATTGCGTCGGCAGCACGGCGAACTCCGGCCCACCCGACGATGGGGGGCCGGTCCCGCCGCCGATGAGGACGGCTGCCGCGATCACCGCGGCGCCGCCGCCCACCCCGGTGATCCGCTGCCACCGGGGCGTGGCGCGCCACCGGTCGCCAAGCTGGGACCAGGTCACCGAAATCCTCTCTAACGGCGGGCGGACCACGCTGTCGCGAGCACGAGGCAGCTTGCCGCGATCGCGCCGACCACGGCGCAGCCCACCGCGTAGGTCGCTGACGGCTCGGTGGTTGTGAGCGCCGAGATCAGCAGCCAGGTCGCCGCCCCGAACAGCGCGCCCAGCGGCATGGCCGTGATCGGCGCGGCGGGCCGCCGGTGGCCGCGGCGCAGCGTGCGCATGACCGATTCGAGGTAGGCCAGGGCGAACAGGCCGAGCAGCAGGCTGCCGGTGCCCATCACGCTGGCCATCGGGTGCTGCGGCGAGACCAGGGTGAACCGCTGCGCCGGACCGTCGCCGACCCGCACCTCACCGGTGGCCGCGCCGCCTACCAGCCAACGCATTAGCGCCTGGGGCTTAACGCTGGCCTGAAAAGCGCCGTCTTTCGGGATCACGTTTTCCAGTAAGACGGTGCCCAGCGGCACATCGGCCGCGGTCACCGCGAAGTGGACAACCGTCGGTCCCTGGCTCGCGCTGGCCCCGGAAATGGCGATCGGCTCGCTCAGATCGACCTCAATGGGCTTGGCGTTGGCGACTCGCTGTCCGTTGACGGTGAGGTCTGTCGGATCGTGGTCCAGCGTCTTGGGCGCGGTGAACGGCACGACCACCAGCACGATCAGCGCCAGCGCCGCCACCAGGCCGGGCCACAGCGGTGACGGGCCCGTGCGCAGCAACTCGCTCGCGGGCCGCAGCGCCTTCCCGCGCAGGTCGTCGGCCCGGAACGTGCGGGTCGGCTCCGGGACCAGGCCGCGCACGGGCGGGGAGACCACGGTGGGCGCGTCCGGCTGCCTGCTGGCCTGCTGGGCGATCGCGCCGGTCACCCGAGGAGCCAGGTGGACCGGCACCCCCGAGCGCTCCAGCCAGCCGGGCCCGAACACCGCGGTCGCGGCGGCGCTGAGGTCGACGGCGAACGCCTCGGCGTCGCGGTAGCGCTGCTGCGGGTCCCGGGCCAGGCTGCGCATGACCACAGTGGACAGTGGTTGGGGAACGCGGGGCAGTGGCTGCGGGTCGGTGAAGATGCGTTGGCGCATCATGCTTACCGCGCCGCGTGTGCGGTCGTACGGGAGGTCTCCGCACAAGAGTTCATAGAGCACTGTCCCGGCCGCATAGACATCCGCGGCCGGTGAGAGCGGGTTGCCCATCGCCTGTTCTGGCGCGATGTAGGCGGGTGTGCCCAGCACCTCGCCCGCGTGCGTGACCATCGTCGCGCCCTCGCTGACCACCTGCGCGATGCCGAAGTCGGCCACCTTCATGACCCCGGCGGAGGTGAACAGCAGGTTCTTCGGCTTGACGTCCAGGTGCAGGACACCGGCCACGTGCGCGGCGTGCAGCCCGCCCAACATCGCCAGCGCGATCGCGCACGACTGCTCACCGGTCAGACCCGCGCCGTGGAAAGCGTCGTAGACCGTGCCGCCGTCTAGCTTCTCCATCACCAGCAGGTTGTCCTGACCGGTCTGCACATAGTCGTAGACCGGCACGATGTGCGGGTGGTCGAGGCTGGCCAGCACCCGCGCCTCCCGGTCGAACCGGGCGTTGACCTCCGGGTCGCCGACCAGGTTCGCGGGCAGTTGCTTGATCGCCACGGCGCGCCCGAGCGAGCGGTGGGTGCCCTCGAACACGACCCCCATTCCGCCCGAGCCGATCTTCTGGCCGACGACGTACTGCGGCAGCGCCGCGGCGAGCCCGGTGGGCGTGGTCATCCGGCCGACCCGTGGGCGCTGAAGTGCCGGGTAGACACGTCCACGGTCTCCTCGGCCCGGTCGCCCTCGCCCTCGGGCGGTCCGGCCGGTGTCGGGTGCGGGGTTAGGAAGCCGAGCAGCAGCGCGATCACCGCGGCGCCCAGCACGATCGGGATCTCCACGGCGGGCTCCGGCGGCACGAGCCGCAGCACCGACAGCGTCACGACCGCGACCAGGCCCGTGCCCACGCCCGCGGGCAGGAACCGCAGCGCGCGGCGGAACCGGTTGGGCGAGAGCCGGTGGCGCGCGAGGGCGAGCAGAGCACTTGCCCACGTGATCGCGGTAAGCACGATTAACGCCAGTCCGAACACGCCGTAGACCGACCAGTAAGAGCCGCGCACGTCGGCCACGGTGCTCGCCCCGCCCAGTGCTGTCCGGTCCTCGGAAAGCAGCTCGACCGACGTCGGCAGCAGCCCGATGGCCTGGCCGTCGAGGTCGCGCACGTCCAACGGGAACGTCCGGACGGTCTGCCCGCGCGCGGGCACCTCGAACGGCAGCGTCGTGTCGTAGGCGTAGAAGGTGAGCGCCAACGCGACCCCGGAGACCCGGACCAGGCGCACCTTCACCGGCGTCGAGCCCGGGTTGACCGCCGTGATGGACAGCTCGGCGGGCTTGCCCGGGTCCAGCTCGACCGTGCGGCCGACGATGTCCTGACCGTCCACGGTGACGGTGACTCTGAGTGGTTCGTCGGACTCCTGCGCCGCGGCAGGCGTCGCGCCGAGCACCAGGACGGTGGCCACTAGGGCAACCGCCGCGGCGATAAGACGTCCCATGGGAGAACTCCCGAGTGAAGCGGGCCCGATCGAAGCGGAATGCTACAGCGAGTCGATACTTGCCGGAGCGTTCCATCGGACGAGGGAAGTGACTGTGCGCACTGTTGGACGCATCGGAGGCAGTGGCGTTGCGGGCGTCGCCGCGCTGTTCGCACTGTTCGCGCTGTTATCGGTGACCCCCGCTTCGGCGCAGTCGCTCACCTTGAGCCCCAACAAGGGGCCGACAGGCAGCGCGTTCACCGCGACCTGGCCCAAGGGAGCGCCCTGCCGGGTGGTCCAGCTGCGCTGGTCGGGCGCCGCGATCGCGTCGGCGACCGGCACGTCGGCCACCGGGACGGTCCCGGCCTCGGCCAAGCCGGGCGTCTACGCCGTGGACGTGGCCTGCGACAACGACCCGTTCTTGCGCGCGACCTTCGAGGTCACCCCGCCGCCCACCTCGGTCACGAGGCCGCCGGTCAGCACTACCAGCAAGCCGGTAGTCACCCCGGGCACGCCGGTGGTCACCCCGCCGCCCGTGACCACGACCACGACCCGCTCGCGGCCCTCGACCACCTCATCGACCAGCACGACGACGACCACCACCACGTCCACGACCACGGAGAGCACGTCCTCGACCACGTCGGAGACGCCGCCGCCGTCCACTTCCACCGCGCCGACCACCGCCGAGCCCGAGGGCGACCTCGAACTCGACCGCGAGAGCCTCCAGCCCGGCGACTCGCTCTCGGCCACCGGCGAGGGCTGCGCGCCCAACCGCCCGGTCCTGCTCACCTCGGGTGGCGAGAAGGTCGGTGAGGCCGTGTCCGACGGCACCGGCCGGTTCACCGCGCGGGTCGAGTTCGCCCGGGTCGAGCCCGGCAGGCACGTGGTGACCGCCGAGTGCGGCATCGTGCTGACCGGCGCCGTCGACCAGATCGTCACCAGTTCGACCAGCGGCAGCTCCAGCACGCTTGTCGTGCTCGTCTTCTTCGTGCTTGCCGGGGCGGCGTTAATCCGCTTCACATAGCTATAGAGACGGCCGGTGAACGACGCGGGGGAACCGGTTGCCGATCACGCGGACCTCGCCCATAGCCACGGTCTTGTCACAGCCGGTATCAACTGCCCCTATGGCTGAACTTGAGCTTCGCCACCTGCGAGCGATCTGCGCGATCGCCGACGAGGGAAGCGTGTCCAAGGCGGCTGGCAGGCTTGGCGTCACCCAGCCCGCTCTCACCGCGCAGCTGAGGTCTATAGAGCGCCTCTTGGGCGGGGAGCTGTTCCGCCGCTCGTCCAACGGGAGCCTGCCGACCGAGCTGGGCCGCAGCGTCGTGCGCTCGGCGCGGGTCGTGCTGGACGACATGGCGGCCCTGGTCGCCTCGGCGCGCACGCACACCCGCAACCCGCCCGGGGCGCCGCTGGTGATCGCGGCGAGCCCGATGCTGTTCGCCAGCGCCCTGATCGCCGAGGTGCGGGCGTGGGTGCGGTGCACGGGGGTGCGCACCGAGATCGACACCTCCGGGCCCGCGCTGCTGGACCTGATCGTGTCCAGGCAGGCCGACCTGGCGGTGTTCGAGCGGTTCGACGGCATGGAGCACCGGCCGCTGGGCGAGGTCGAGGTCCGCACGATCGTGGAGGAGCCGCAGTTCGTCGCGCTCAGCTCCGACAGCCCGCTGGCGGCCAAGCCGGAGGTGGACCTCGCCGACCTGGCCGACCTGGACTGGGTCGTCCCGCCGCCCGACCAGGACTCGATGCGGCTGCGGCTGCGGGCGGCCTGCGAGAAGGTCGGCTTCACGCCGAGGGTCACCCACCACGTCACCGAGAGCCGCACCGCCATGGCGTTGGCCGCGGCGGGGGCGGTCTGCCTGGCGCAGCCCGCGTCCCTGGGCGGTCCCGGCTTCGTCATCCGGCCCTTACGCGGGGCCGTCTTACGCTTACCGGTCGTTCTGGTGACGCGTCTCGACGGCGTTCTCCGCGGCCGCACGCATGAGGTCTTCGCGTGTGTCGCCCATGCTTACCGGTCGATCGTTGACCGGAACCCCACCTACGCCCGGTGGTGGGCCGAGCACCCCGAGGCGCACGTGGAAGTCGACGCGGCGTTGGCGCTACCGCGTCCAGCCCGGCGCTCTTAGGCTTTCTTGTTCGGCCGCAGCGTCCAGACGACGGTCATCTCGGCGGTGGTCACGCCTTGGGCGTCGCGGATCGTGCACTCCACGGCGAACTCCGGGCGGGTGCCCGCGTCGAGTTCGGCGATGACCTCGGCGGCGGGCCGGGTCAGCACCGCCTCCGCGGTCAGCGGGCCAAGGGCGAGCTTGCGGTAGCGGATCTCGGAGGTGACCACCAGCGGCGTCGCCCGGCCAAGCTCCGCGGAGAACGAGGCCAGGCCCACCGCCCCGGACGCGGTCTCCGCCAGTCCGAACATCACCGCGGCGTGCGGCCCGCCGACGTGGTTGCGCTGGCCTTCGACGTCGGGCAGCCAGCACACCACGCGGTCCGCCGCCACCTCGGTGAACTCGACGCCCGCCGTCGCCACCCAGGGGACGGTCTTCTTCATCGTGTCGGCGACCCAGCCGTAGTCAGTGCTCATGCCACGCACATTACTTGCCAGTAACTTATTCTGGTCAAGATGATGTTATGCTGTCGCCGAGTCGTGACTGGCGTGTTCGGGTGGGCATAACCACCGGGGAGCGGCGAGAGCGGATGAGGCACCGGACGCCTGGGTGCTCCCGGCCGATGGACGCCGCACGCTCCCGAGGAGACCGCCATGCACCAGCCAGCCGTCCCGCACCTCGCGGCCAGCGACCCCGAGGTCGCCGCCCTGGTCGAGGGTGAGGCCCGCCGCCAGTTCGACACGGTCCGCCTGATCGCCTCCGAGAACTACGTCTCCACCGCCGTGCTGGAGGCCACCGGCACGGTCCTGACCAACAAGTACTCCGAGGGGTACGCGGGCAAGCGCTACTACGAGGGCCAGCAGGTCGTCGACCAGGTGGAGACGCTGGCCGTCGAGCGCGCCAAGGCCCTCTTCGGCGTCGACCACGCCAACGTGCAGCCGTACTCGGGCTCGCCCGCCAACCTCGCCGTCTACCTGGCGCTGGCCAACCCGGGCGACACCGTCATGGGGATGGCGCTGCCCGCGGGCGGGCACCTCACGCACGGCTGGAGCGTGTCCGCGACCGGCAAGTGGTTCCGCTCCGTGCAGTACGGCGTGCGCAAGGACACCGGCCGGATCGACCTGGACGAGGTGCGCGACCTCGCGCGCGCCGAGCGGCCCAAGCTGATCTTCTGCGGTGGCACCGCCATCCCGCGCACGATCGACTTCGCCGGGTTCGCCGAGATCGCCCGCGAGGTCGACGCGGTGCTCGTCGCCGACATCGCGCACATCGCGGGCCTGGTCGCGGGCGGGGCGCACCCGTCGCCGGTCGGGCACGCGCGGATCATCTCCACCACGACCCACAAGACCCTGCGCGGCCCGCGCGGCGCGATGCTGATGTCCGACGCCGAGTTCGCCAAGCCGCTGGACAAGGCCGTCTTCCCCGGCCTGCAGGGCGGCCCGCACAACCACACCACCGCCGCCATCGCGGTCGCGCTCGGCGAGGCCGCCCGGCCCGACTTCCGCGAGTACGCCGCGAACATCGTCGCCAACGCCAAGGCGCTGGCGGCGGCGCTGTCCGAGCGCGGGTTCGACTTGGTTACCGGCGGCACGGATAACCATCTCGTCCTGGTCGACGTGACCAGTAAGGGCGTTGGCGGTAAGCCCGCCGCGCAGGCGCTGGACCGCGCGGGCATCGAGGTCAACTACAACACCGTGCCGTTCGACCCGCGCAAGCCGTTCGACCCGTCGGGCATCCGCCTGGGCACCGGCGCGATCACGACCCGGGGCCTGGGGGTTGAGCAGATGCCGCAGATCGCCGGGTGGATCGACCGCGTGGTGAGCGCGGTGGACGACGAGGCCGAGATCGAGAAGGTGGCCGCGGAGGTGCGCGAGCTGCTGGCCGCTTACCCGATGCCTGGCTGGGCCTGACCCTCCGGATTGACCAACGCGGACAGTGCCCCGGCGCTCGGTGAGTGCCGGGGCACTGTCCGTGGTGGAAGCCGGGTCACAGGTAAATCGGTTGCGGCGGGACCCCCAAAAAGAGCATGCTTGTATCGACCAACTAATTGGATGATGCACGCAACTCGGAGGTCGCATGGTCGTGCCGCACTTGGCGCCGTCCGGTGACGCGCCCGCCGTCGATCTCAGCCAGGAAGACATCGAGAAGGGCAGGCGCCTCGCCTCGGTCCTGTTCGCCTTCGGCAAGCAACAGGCCACCGTCGCCGCCCGGATGAGCAAAGCGGGCGTGGACCGGTCCTCGATCGTCCTCCTCAAAAACCTCGTCGCGCTGGGCCCGAGCCGCTCCAGCGCGCTCGCGGGCGCCATCCACTCCGACCCGTCCACCGTCAGCCGCCAAGTGGCGGCCATGGTCAAGGACGGGCTCATCGAACGCCGCGCCGACCCCGAGGACGGCCGCGCCAGCCTGCTCGCCGTCACCCCGGCGGGCATGGCACTCCTTGAGGAGCAACGCGCCCGGTTCGCGCTCTCGCTCGCCCGCATGGTCAGCCACTGGGACCCCGCCGACCTCGACACCTTCGTCGGCCTGTTCGAGCGGTTCCTCGCCGACCACGAGAAACACATGCCAACGCTGATCACCGAATGCGCCAGATCGGCGCGTTCCGAAGGGGGACATTGATGTCAGAACCGGTTTCGGATGCCGCACCAGGGCAGCTGAGCCACCGGCAGATCATGACCGTCCTATCCGGCCTGCTGCTGGGGATGCTGCTGGCCGCGCTGGACCAGACGATCATGGCCTCGGCGATGAAGACCATCGCCGACCAGCTCAACGGCCAGACCATCCAGGCCTGGGCCACCACGGCCTACCTGATCACCGCGACGATCTCCACCCCGCTCTACGGCAAGCTGTCCGACATCTTCGGGCGCAAGCCGATGTACCTGACCGCGATCTCGTTCTTCCTCGCGGGCTCGGTGCTCTCCGGTATAGCGAACACGATGTACGAGCTCGCCGCCTACCGCGCGGTGCAGGGTCTCGGCGCTGGCGGCCTGATGTCGCTGGCGCTGGCGATCATCGCCGACCTGGTCTCGCCAAGGGAGCGCAGCAAGTACCAGGGCTACTTCATGGGCGTCTGGGGGCTGTCCAGCGTGGCCGGACCGGTCGTCGGCGGGTTCTTCGCAGGCCTGAGCGACTTCGCGGGCATCGAGGGCTGGCGCTGGGTGTTCCTGCTGAACGTGCCGATCGCGCTGGTCGCGCTGGTCGTCGTCGCCCGCTACCTCAACGTCCCGCACCGCAGGGTCCCGCAGAAGGTCGACTACTGGGGCGCCATCTCGCTCACCGTCGGCCTGGTCCCGCTGCTGATCGTGGCCGAACAGGGCCGGGAATGGGGCTGGGGCTCCCCGCGCGCGCTCACCATGTACGCCGTCGGGGTCGTCGGGCTCGCGGTCTTCGTCTTCGTGCAGAAGCGGATGGGCGACGCGGCGCTGCTGCCGCTGCGGCTGTTCCGCCGCTCCACCTTCGCCCTGACGAACGTCGTCAACTTCATCATGGGCGTGGGCATGTTCGGCATGATGATGTCGCTGCCGCTGTACCTGCAGATCGTCAAGGGCGCCTCGCCGACCGAGTCCGGCCTGATGACCCTGCCGCTCACCTTCGGCATCCTCGCCGCGGCCATGGGCAGCGGGGCGCTGATCTCCAAGACCGGCCGCTACCGGATCTACCCGATCATCGGGCTGGCCGCGATGGCCACCGCGCTGTTCCTGTTCGCCCAGATCGGCGTCGACACCCCGGTGTGGTCGACCATGCTGGTCATGGTGCTGGCGGGCGCGGGTCTCGGCCTGTGCATGCAGACCCTGATCCTGGCCATCCAGAACGACGTGCCGGTCAAGGACATGGGCGTGGCGACCTCGTCGGCGACCTTCTTCCGGTCCATTGGCGGCACGGTCGGCACGGCGGTGTTCCTGTCGATCCTGTTCACCGTGGTCGGCGACCGCATCAACGACGCGATCGCCACCGCCCGCGGCGACGCGGCGTTCACCGCGGCGCTCGCGCGAAACCCGGAGTTCGCCCAGAGCCTCACCGGCGGGGTCGACCTGAACAACACCTCGTTCCTCAACACCATCGACCCGGCGCTGGCCCGGCCGATCCTCACCGGGTTCTCCAGCTCGCTCGACACCGTGTTCATGGTCGGCGGGTTCGTGACCCTGGTCGCGTTCGGGCTGATCTGGCTGCTCAAGGAGGTGCCGCTCTCGACCAAGTCCGGCATCGAGCGCGTCGCGGCCGAGGCCGCCGAAGCCGAGCAGGCTCCCGAGCCCGCTCTCCGCTGACCGGTCAGGCGAATGGCCCCGTGCTCACCAGCGCGGGGCCATTCGCCCGCGCCGTCTGTCATCCTTGAGGCCGAACACTCGGGGGTGACGCGTGCGTGTCGTGCTGGCGATCTTCGTCGTGGGCGGTCTCGTGATCGCCCTGGCGCTGTCGATCGGCATCGTCCGGGACCGCGACGCCGCGCGGCCGACCCCCACCGCCGAGGCGCCCACCGGCGCAGCGGGCTGCGAGGGGCCGGTCACCCTGACCCAGCCGCCGCCCGCCGTCGCCGCCCGCCTCACCCTCGCCTGGGAACGCGTCGACGGCTGGCTGCTGCGCAACGCCCCGGCCACCGCCGCCGCCTGGAACCGCGCCGCCACCGAAGCCGACCTGGTGACCCTGCAACGCGACATCGGCGTCATGCTGCCGCCGGAACTCGTCGCCACCCTCAAGCGGCACAACGGCACCCGCTCCGGCGGGTTCACCCTGCCGCCGTCCTACGACCTGCTCTCTGTCCGCGACATCCTCGCCACCGTCGGCACCGCGTGCGACACCGCGCAGGGCCGGTACGTCCCGGTCGCCCGCGATGCCACCGCACTGCTCTTCCTCGATGAGCGGGGCCTCGGCCAGTACCCGGAGGAAGGCCCCCTCGAACCGCTCCCCGCGACCCTGACCGACCTAGTCGAGCAAACCGCTGACCTGCTCGACGGTAAGGGCCCCCTGGTGGCGCGCTACCGGGCCGACGTAGACGCTGTCGGCGTCCTACGGTGGACCCGGAGATAAACCAAACGCCCCACACCATGCCGGTGTGGGGCGTTCGCCGTGCCTTGACTCAGTGCAGGGTGAGACCCGACTCCTTGAGCCGGTCGTAAGACCGCTGGATCTCGGCCTCGGCCTCGACCCGACCCACCCAGCTCGCGCCCTCGACGCTCTTGCCGGGCTCCAGGTCCTTGTAGACCTCGAAGAAGTGCTGGATCTCCAGGCGGTGGTACTCCGCCAGGTGGTGGATGTCGCGCAGGTGCTCGGTGCGCGGGTCGTGCGACGGGACACAGAGGACCTTGTCGTCGCCGCCCTTCTCGTCGGTCATCCGGAACATGCCGATGGCGCGCGAGCGGATCAGGCAGCCCGGGAACGTCGGCTCCATCACCAGGACCAGCGCGTCGAGCGGGTCGCCGTCCTCGCCGAGGGTGTTGTCCACGAAGCCGTAGTCGGCCGGGTACTGGGTCGCCGTGAAGAGGGTGCGGTCGAGTTTGATGCGCCCCGTCTCGTGATCCATTTCGTACTTGTTGCGATTCCCCTTGGGGATCTCGATGGTGACGTCGAACTCCACGCCGTCCCTCGCTCCTCTCGGCTGTCCTCGTTACGGCACTAGTGTGGACCACGGCATTGCGGAACCCCGCACCGATACCGACGGCGACGGGTGTGACGTTCGACCGCTGCCAGGGGAGGAAGGCGCGTGCCCGAGCAGGACCAGCCCGTCGGGCATGATCAGGACGCTTCCCTGCGGCAACCTGGTGACCAGCACAAACGTCCACCTGCCGTGGACGACGCGACCCCAGCCTGGCCCGCCGCCGACGAGGCCCTCTGGCCCGCCCAGGACGACGACGAATCCGCGCCGTCCGACCCGGATGCCCCGGAGACACCGCCAGCGCGGCCGATACGTGACGAGTCCCACGTCGCCGAGGCCCGCGACACGCCCGAAACCGCCACCACTCAGCCGGGTGAACCTGCCGACCCACCCTGGCCCACCACCGAAGCCGACGACCCAGCCGCCGCGGATTCCGCCGACGCTTCCGAGACAACGCAGGCCACGGCCGCGGAAGATCCGCCGCCCACCAAGCCGGACTCCGCTGGGCCGGACTCCACCGAGCCGGGCTCTGGGCCGGTGTCCGCCGAGTCGACCTCCGCTGGGCCGGACGCTGCTGAGTCGGTGTCCGCTGACGCCGACACCGAGTCAGCTTCTGCTGGGGCGGGCTCCGCCGAGCCGGTGTCCGCTGGGTCGGGCTTCGCTGGGCCAGGTTCCGCTGGGTCGGATGCTGCTGGGTCGGTGTCCGCCGACTCCGGCACCGAGTCGGATTCTGTTGGGTCGGGTTCCGCTGGGCCGGGCTTCGCCGGGTCGGGTTCCGCTGGGTCGGACGCTGCTGGGTCGGTGTCCGCCGACTCCGGCACCGAGTCAGCTTCTGCTGGGTCGGGCTCTGCCGAGCCGGTATCCGCTGGGCCAGGCTTCGCTGGGTCGGACGTTGCTGGGTGGGTGTTCGCCGACTCCGATACCGAGTCGGATTCTGTTGGGATGGGCTCTGCGGAGCCGGTGTCCGCTGGGCCGGGCTCCGCTGGGTCGGGTACTGCTGGGTCGGGTACTGCTGGGTCGGTGTCCGTTGACTCGGACACCGAGTCGGATTCTGTTGGGGCGGGCTCTGCCGGGCCGGTGTCCGCTGGGTCAGGCTTCGCTGGGTCGAACGTTGCTGGGTGGGTGTCCGCCGACTCGGGCACCGAGCCGGAATCTGCTGGGCTGGTGTCCGCCGAGTCGGGCTCCGAGCGAGTGTCCACTGAGTCGGGCTTTGCCGACTCGGACTCCGTTGGGCCGGTGTCCGTCGAATCGGACGCCGGGTTGGATTCTGCTGGGGCGGGCTCCGATGAGCGGGTGCCTGCTGAATCGGTGTCTGATGGGGCTGCGGCGCCGGTGTCCGCTGATTCTGTGGAACCTGCGTCTGTCGAGTCGGCGCGTGGCGACTCGACCGAGGGGGCGCCTGTCGAGTCAGGCGCAGCGGAGCTGACGTCTGCCGAGTCGGTGGGTGCTGAGCGCGCGTCGGCCGAGTCGGTGGCCGCTGAATCTGGGGAGCAGGTGCCCGCCGATTCTGCGGAACTGGCGTCTGCCGAGTTGGCGCGTGCTGAGCGGGTGCCTGCCGAGTCCGGTGCGGTGGAGTCGGTGGCCAGTGAGCGGGTGTCTGCCGAGCCAGGCCCAGCGGAGCTGGAGTCCGTTGAGCGGGCGTCGGCCGAGTCGGTGACCGCTGGGGCCGCGGAGCAGGTGGCCGCCGACTCTGCTGGGCGGGGGCCTGCTGAGTCAGGCGAAGCGGCGCTGGAGCCTGCGGAGCCGGAGGCCGGTGCGAGGGCGCCTGGTGAGCCGGTGACCACGGAGTCCCCTGAGCGGGTGCCCGAGGAGTCTGTCGAGCGGGTTTCCGCTGAGTCGGTGTCCGCCGAGGCGGACCTGGGTGAGCAAGGCGCCGAGCGGGAGCCTGCTGAGGCGTCCACGGCGCAGTCGGTGGCAGGTGAGCCGGGGACGCCCGCCGATGGTGGTGAGCCGATTGAACCCGTGTCGGTCGAGGGTGATCGCGTTGAGTCCGAACTGGAGGCAGCCGGTCACGAGCCCTCGACTGAGCTTGAGGTTTCGCTCAATGACGAGGACAGCGCCGAACCAGCAGATTCTTCGCCGGAACCAGAGCCCGAGCGGGCGAGCGAGCCCGCCGAATCGGTAGACAGCGCTGTCGAACCGCTGACCCTCTTCGCGCCACCGGTCGACAGCGGCGCCGACACACCCGACTCCGATGCCGGGTCGACCGACGAGTTCGCCCGACCCGCCCAGGGCGCCGACGCCGACGACGCGCTGACGCTTTTCCCCGAGCCCGTCGAGCAGCCGACCCGCTTCACGGACGCGGTCGCTGATCACGCCGACTCGCCTGCCCGGTTCGCCGAACCGGTCGAGGAGGCCACCGACTGGCGCGCGAGCCACGACGAGTCCTCGGCTTCGACCGCTGCGTTCGCCGCGCCGAGTGACGAGCCTGCCGACTCGTCAGAGGACGCGGCCGATGCGCCGACGCGGTTCGCCGAGGAGCCCGCCGGGCTTGTCAAGCCGGATGACGACGGTCTTGAACCGCGGTTCGCCGACGCGCCTGTCGGTCTTGTCGAGCCGGACGGCGACTTCGATCCGCCGACGCGTTTCGTGGAAGCGCCTTCTGGGCTTGTCGAGCCAGGCGACGATTTTGATCCGCCGACGCGTTTCGTGGGGGCCCCTTCTGGGCTTGTCGAGTCGGGCGATGACTTTGATCCGCCGACGCGTTTCGTGGGGGCCCCTTCTGGGCTTGTCGAGTCGGGCGACGATTTTGATCCGCCGACGCGTTTCGCGGAACCAGTCGGTTCTGTCGCGGACTCGACTTCCGAGCCTGCCGACGACGGGTTCGATTCCCCGACGCGGTTCGCCGTGCCCGTTGATCCGTTCGGTGACTCGGGGCTCGCCGAGCCCGCGGACGACGACCTTGACCCGCCGACGCGGTTCGCGGAGCCTGTCGACCCGCCCACCCGCTACACCGCGCCGGTCGACCGGCTCGCCGACACTCCCACCCGCTTCACCGAGCGGCCCTTCGACGACGACGCGGGCACCACCGTCCCCGCGCCCAAACCGCCCGTGCCGCGCAGGCCGGACGCCGGTGGACGCCCGCCCGGCGCCCTGCGCCCGCCGACGATCCGACCCGGCTCTCCCGGCCGCCCGCCCCTCGCCCCTCGACCCCACGGCCTGCCCCCGAACGCCCCGCGCCCCGGCGCCCCGGCCGACCGCCCGCGGCCCGTGGGCTTCGTCGGGCCAAGCGAAGGCGGACCGGGTGGCCCCGGCAATTCCGGGGTTCCCCCGGTCGCCGACAGCCCTACCGGGCCGGGCGCCGACAGCCAGTCGACTACCCGTCGGCTTCCTGGGCCGGATTCGGGCGCGGGGTCGCCCGCTGATGGTCGGAGCAACGGCCATGCCGCCACTCGCCGGGACGTGCCGACGCCCGGGCGGGGCTCGGACAACGGGTCCGGTGCGCTGCCCGACAGCCGGAGCAACGGTCACTCGACCATCCGCCGGGACGCGCCGGACACCGGGTTGGACGGGCGGGGCAACGGCCATGCGGGCAACGGCGCCGCCACGGCCGAGCGGGGCGCGGAGCGCACCCAGATCATCAGCCTGCCCGCCATCCCCCGGGAGCCCGCCGACGAGGCGGACGAGCGGGCCATGCCGGAGCGGGTCGAGCCGAGGGAGCGGATCGAGGAGCCCCGGCGCAAGGGGCGGCTGGTCGCGGTGGCGATCGTGGCCGTGATCGCCGTCGCCGCGGCGGCGGTGTTCCTGGTGCCGGGCCTCGCGGCCAAGCTCGGGCTGGGCGGCGAGTCCTCGGTGGCCACCGCGCCGCCGGGGGCTCCGGTGCAGTTCATGCCCGCGCTGCGCGGTCCCGGAGCCAACGCCCCGGCGCCGACCGCGGCCGGGGTCCGGGCGGCGCTTGCCGGGCCCGCGAGCGACCCGGCTCTCGGCACGCTTACCGGTTCGGTGGTAGACCCGATTACCGGTGAGGTCTTGTTCGCACAGAACGCGGAGACCACCTTGGTTCCCGCGTCTACCACGAAGATCTTGACCTCCGCCGCCGCGCTGTTGGTCTTGCCGCACGCCAGTCAGTTGACGACCCGGGTCGTGGCGGGTGACAAACCCGGCACCGTCGTGATCATCGGCGGTGGCGACCCGACGCTCTCGTCGTTGCCCGCCGGGAAGAACACCGTCTTCCCGGGCGCCGCCCACCTGGACGACCTGGTGGCCCAGGTCAAGGCGTCCGGGCCGGTCGACACCGTGCTGCTCGACCTCGACCGCTACACCGGTGACAGCTCCGCCCAGGGTTGGGACCCGCTCGACGTCGCCGCCGGGCACATCGCGCCGATGGTGCCCGCGATGCTCGACGGCGGGCGGGCGGACCCGACCAAGGCGGTGTCGCCGCGCTCGGCCAACCCGGCCCGCACCCTCGCCGAGGAGTTCGCCAAGCGGATCGGCGCGACGGTTCCGGCGAAGGCGACAGTGCGGGCCAAGCCGGACGCGAAGGTGCTCGGCGAGGTGCGGTCGGCGCCGATCGTGGAGCTGGTCGACACGACGTTGCAGCGCTCGGACAACGTGCTCGCCGAGGCGTTGATCCGCGAGGTCGCGCGGGCCACCGGGCAGGAGCCCTCGTTCGCGGGCGGCACCAGGGCCGTGGCGGACACGTTGCGCGCCAACGGCTTCGACGTGGGCAGCCTGGAGTTGAGCGACGGCAGCGGGATGTCCGTGCTGAACAAGGTCTCGGCCGCGCTGCTCGCCGACGTGCTGCGGGTTGCCGCGGCTCCGGACGGGAAGGACCCGCGCACGGCGAAGCTGCGGCCGCTGCTGGGCGGGCTGCCGGTCGCCGGGGGCAGCGGGACGCTCGCCGGGCGCTACCAGGGGCCGGGCGCCGCGGGCGGCAAGGGCTGGGTCCGGGCCAAGACCGGCACCCTGTCCGGCGTCAACTCCCTGGCGGGCGTCGTCCTCGACACCGACGGCAGGCTGCTGGTGTTCGCGCTGATGTCCAACGGCTCGCAGTCCGGCACCGCGCAGCCCGCGCTGGACACCATCGCGGCGACGCTGCGCCAGTGCGGCTGTCGGTGAGGTTCACTCGGCTCCGGTAGCGTCGCGGATGTGAACGGGGCGACGAGCGCGGAAGTGGCCACACCGGGCGGGGTCTCGCCGGTCGACTGGGACCTCGCGGTCTCGACCGCGCGCCGCCTGGTCCGGCCGGGGCCGTCGGTGCCCCGGCAGGAGGCCGAGCACACCGTGGCCAGGCTGCGCGAGGTCACCGCGGAAGCCGAGGCGCACGTGCGCGGTCTCACCGGGCTCGGCGCGGGGCTGCCGCTGCTCGGTGGCGACGTCGTGGACCGGGACGGCTGGATCGGCGCGGCGGCGCACAGCATCGCCACGCTCACCTCCGGCGCGCTGCCCACCAGGCCCGACAAGGTCGTCAGCGGCGTCCTCGCGGGCACCGCGGGCGTGCAGGCGGGCATGGTCCTGGCGTACCTGGGCAGCCGGGTGCTCGGCCAGTACGACCCCTTCGGTGACGGCGAGGCGGGCAGGCTGCTGCTGGTCGCGCCCAACATCGTCGCGGCGCACCAGGCCCTCGACGTGCCGCCGGAGGATTTCCGCATGTGGGTGTGCCTGCACGAGTGCACCCACCGGTTGCAGTTCACCGCCGTGCCGTGGCTGCGCGAGTACTTCCAGAACCAGGTCTCGACGTTCATCTCCGGTCTCGACGACAGCGCCAACAGCGCGCTCAGCAGGCTTCCCGAGCTGGTGCGGGCCGCGCGCGCCAAGCCGGACCCGACCGCGTCCTCCGGGCCGATGGGTGTGATGGAGCTGCTCCAGTCGCCCGCCCAGCGCGCGGTGTTCGACCGGCTGATCGCGCTTTCCACGCTGCTGGAAGGCCACGCCGACCACGTGATGGACGCTGTCGGCCCGATGGTGGTGCCCACCGTCGCGACTATCCGCGAGCGCTTCACCGTGCGCCGACGCGGCGGCGGGCTGCTCGACAGGATTCTGCGCAGCCTCTTGGGCGTGGACGCGAAGATGAAGCAGTACGCGGTCGGCGCGAAGTTCACCGCGCACGTGGTGGGCGAGATCGGCATGGAGCGGTTCAACACGATCTGGACCTCGCCGGAGACCCTGCCGCTGCGCTCGGAGCTGAGCGACCCGCAGGCGTGGGTGCGCCGCGTCTCGCCCTCGTGAGTGGGGGCAAACCTCATCCCGCGGTCGCCGAGATCCGTGTGGCCGTACGCGCGCTCTTGGCGAAAGCCTGCCCGGTAGACCGAATCGCGGTAGCCGTGTCCGGCGGCGCTGACTCCCTCGCGTTAGCGGCGGCCGCACAGCACGTCGGGGCCAAGAGCGGCCTCAGAGTCGACGGGTTGATCGTGGACCACAACCTGCAACCCGGGTCGGCCGAGGTCGCCGCGCGCGCCGCGGACCAGCTCACCGCGCTCGGATTGGCCGACGTCCGCGTCCTCCCGGTCGTGGTCGGCGGCGCGGGCGGGCTGGAGGCGGCCGCCCGCCGCGCCCGCTACGCGGCCCTGCGCGCGGCCGCGGGCCCGCACCTGGTCCTGCTCGGCCACACTCTGGACGACCAGGCCGAGACCGTGCTGCTCGGCCTTGGCCGGGGATCGGGCCCGCGGTCCATCGCCGGTATGCGCCCCATCGACCCGCCCTGGGCCCGGCCGCTGCTCACCGTCACCCGCGCCACCACCGAAGCCGCCTGCGCCGCCCTCGGCCTGGCCCCCTGGCGCGACCCGCACAACGAAGACCCGCGCTTCACCCGCGTCCGCCTCCGCCGCGAAGTGCTGCCCCTGCTCGAAGACGTCCTCCAGGGCGGTGTCGCCCAAGCCCTGGCCAGGACCGGCGCCCAGCTCCAGGACGACCTCGCCGCCCTCGACCACCTCGCCGCCGACCTGCGCGCCCGCGCGGGCGACGGCGCGGCCCTGCGCGTCGCCGACCTCGCCGACGCCCCGCCCGCGCTGCGCAGACGCGTCCTGCGCCGCTGGCTCACCGAGGCGGGCGTGCCCGAACTCACCGACGCCCACCTGCGCGCCGCCGACGACCTCGTCGGCCGCTGGCGGGGCCAGCGCGGGGTGGCCCTGCCGGGCGGCTTGGTGGCACGCCGCGCGCATGGCAGGCTCACCTGCGAAGGTCCGGAAACCTGAGAGGGGAACCGTGTACGACGGCGACATCGCCTCCGTGCTCATCACCGAGCAGCAGATCGATGAGAAGATCGCGGACCTTGCCAAGCAGGTCGCGGACGACTACCCCGACAACGGAGCCGACCTGGTGCTGGTCGGCGTCCTCAAGGGCGCGGTCATGTTCATGACGGACTTCGCCCGCGCGCTGCCCGTCCCGGTCCAGCTGGAGTTCATGGCGGTCAGCTCCTACGGCTCGGCCACGTCCTCCTCCGGCGTGGTGCGCATCCTCAAGGACCTCGACCGCGACATCGCGGGCCGCGACGTCCTCATCGTCGAGGACATCATCGACTCCGGCCTCACCCTGTCCTGGCTGCTCAAGAACCTCGCCTCGCGCAACCCGCGCTCCCTGGAGGTGTGCACGCTGCTGCGCAAGCCGGACGCGGTCAAGGTCGAGGTCCCGGTCAAGTACGTCGGCTTCGAGATCCCCAACGAGTTCGTCGTCGGCTACGGCCTCGACTTCGCCGAGCGCTACCGCGACCTGCCCTACATCGGCACCCTGGAACCCCGGGTCTACACGTCCTGAGACCGAGTTATCCACAGGTTGCGCCGATCTCTGCCCGGGGCGTGGTCGAGTGCGTTAGCCTCGGAGCAAGGTCAGGAGTCCTGGCCAGGGGTTGTCGGGGAACTCGTTGGGGAACTCGCTGGGGAACGTAGGGGAGACGAACGTGTACGACGCCAGTGGTGGGATCGGCGCCGCCGTCAGCGCCTTCGCGGGCGCCGCGGCCAGCGGCATGGTCTCGATCGACCCGGACGCCGCCCAGGCCGCCCTCACCGAGATCGGCAGCGTCCGCGACGAACTGACGATGGTGGCCCAGAACATGGGCATTGGATACCCGGTCGTGGAGTTGGGCGCGAATCCGGTCGGCGAGGCCATGGCGCGCAAGTCGATCGATCGTTTGCAGGGGGCGGACTCCCTCTACGTCGCGCTCGGGAAACTCATGGAGCAGGCCGAGACCGCGGAGAACGCCCTCAAACAGGCCATCGCCAACTACCAGCACACCGACCAAGGCAACGCTGCCAAGTACAGGGGATAGCTAGCGTGGCCCGATATCTCGCACGCGCGGTGCTGCTGTCGTCCGCGCTCCTGCTCGCCGCCGGTTGCGGCGACCCCGTGGCGGGCACGCCCGGCGCGGCTCCAGCCGAGTCCAGCGCCGCTGAGCCGACGACTGGACCTTCCGCGTCCGCACCGACCTCGGCGACCGCACAGTCCTCGGCTCCCGTGAAGAAATCCACCTTCACCAACACCGAACTCTGCGAGCTGCTCACCGCGGACGAGGTGGCGCAATTCGGCGCCGCGAACCCGAAACCCACCTATAACGGCTTGAGCGGAAATCCGCAATGCCAGTGGCGCGGTGACACCGTGGTCGGAATTGATTTCGGGCCGGACTCGTCCGTGGAAGGGAACCGCACTGGTGAGGGGATCACCAACACCAACATCGAGGTCGCGGGGCTGCCTGCCGTGTTGCAGTTGAACGAGCCCTATGGTCTTTGTCAGGTGCTCACCAGGATCAATGGCGGGAAGTCGACCGTGGCGACGGGGGTGTCTCTGCTTTCCGGTGGCAGGGGCAAGTACGACAAGTGCGAGCTGGCGCAGAAGCTGGCGAATATCGTGATTCCCAAGGTTCAGGGCTAGGGGGAGAGATGGCGCCCAACGGCGGAGAGCATCGGTACGGCACCCAGGAGTACGCGGGCGACCGCGCCGCTGACGTGCAGCGGGGCCAGCGCAACATGCCGCAGGAAGACCGCTCGACGGGGCACGAGATCCAGCAGAGCATCGCCGCGAGCCAGGCCGCGAAGCTGGCGCCAGAGGTGCGGATGGGCGACGACCGGGTGGTCGTGCCGCAGAACTGGGCGAGCCGGACGAGCACTGAGCTGTTCGCGGCCGCCACGCAGCTCAACAACCCCACCACCGCTGACGCCCTCGGCCGTGGCTTCAACGAGAGCGGCAACCGGCTGATCGAGGCCGCCAACCGGCTCTACGAAGCGGTCGCCAAGCTGGAGCACGCCTGGCAGGGCGCCGCAGCCGACTCGGCGCGGCAGGCGTTGACGCCGCTGGCGGCGCAGGCCGGGCAGGCGGGGATCACCGCGCAGTACATGGGCACGGCCATGGCCCGGCAGGCGACGGCGGCGGCCGCGGTGAAGAACCTGCCGCAGCCGGTGGAGTTCGACGCGTCGACCGAGTTGAACAAGGCGCTGGCCAACCCCAACCCGATCGCGGGCATGGCCGACATGGCGGCGAAGGCGGAGGAGGCCAAGGCCGTCAAGCAGGAGCAGGTCACCTACCTGGAGAACTACACCCAGGCGATGACGGCCGTCGACTCGGCGACGCCGTCGTTCGTGCCGCCGCAGACCCGGATCGAAGGCGGGGGTGGCGACGGCGGGTTCCACGGCGGCGGCGGGGTCCCCTACGGCGCGGGCCCCGGTGGCGGCGCCGACCTCACCCCCGGCGGCTCCCACCACACCAGCCCAGCGGGCCTCACGCCCGGCGGGCCGGGTGGGCACACCCCCTACACCCCGCACAACCCGCAGACTCCCGCGCTTCCCGGCGCGCAGACCCCCGGCGGGCTGTCCAGCGGCACCAACGCGGCGGGCTACACGCCGCCCAACAGCAGCACCCATGTGCCGAACTTCTCCGCCACCGG
Source organism: Actinokineospora sp. NPDC051303 (assembly GCF_055586285.1). NCBI lineage: Bacteria > Bacillati > Actinomycetota > Actinomycetes > Pseudonocardiales > Pseudonocardiaceae > Actinokineospora > Actinokineospora sp. NPDC051303. The sequence continues at coordinate 183,176 of NZ_JBVJIN010000005.1, read as the reverse complement.
GGCCAACCCCAACCTCAGCGGGCAGGGCGGCGGCTTCGCGGGCGGGCCCTTCGCCGGTGGCCGCGGCGGCTTCGGGCCGGGTGGCGGCGTCGGTGGCGCTGGCGGCCGAGGCGGAGCCGGGCTCGGCGCGCGCGGCGGCGCGGGAGCCTTCGCCGCGGGCGACCCGGACGGGCACGGCGGCCGTCCCGGTGGCCCGGGGCTCACGGCGGCCGAGGAAGCCGCGCGGGCTCGCCAGGGCCAGGGCGCGGGCACCGGCGGGCGCAACGCGTCCGGCATGGGCGCGGGCGCTGGCGGCGGCCGAGGGCAGGGCGACGAGGACACCGAGCACCAGCGTCCCTCGTACCTGATCGAGCCGGACCCGGAGGACACCTTCGGCACCGACCAGATCACCGCGCCCCCGGTGATCGGCCAATGAGCGAGCCGTTGGCCGAGCGCGCGGGCGCGTGGCGTGGCCGGATGAGTGGGCGGGCCCTGGTGAGCGAATGCGCGGGCGAGTTGTCGACGCGGTGCGCGGGTGTGCGGGGCCACCAGATGGATGGGGTGAGCGGGCGCGTGGGTGTGCGGGGTCGCCGAGGCAGTGAGGTGGCCGCATGACCGTGCAAGCAGCCGAGACGCTGAGTCCGTTGGCGCTCGACTTTCTTTGGGAGGCCCTGGGCGCGGGCGACCTGCCGTATCCGCTGGAGGTCCGGTCGCACGGGGCGACGGTGGACGAGCGGTCGCTGTTGCGCAGGCGCGTCCACGAGGAACTGCGTGAGCGGGGGCTGCTGGACCGGACCGGGCGGGTCGAGGCGCACATCGAGCGGTCGCTGGCGCTGATCGCGCGGCCGGAGATCTCGATCGACTCGGTGTTCCTGCCCGAGGTCGGCGGGCCCGCAGTGGCCGCGTTCGCCGCGGTGGCCGGTGGCAGCGGGGTCCTGGCCGTGCAGGCCGGTGGCGGTCTGCGGCTCACCCCGTTCCGGGCGGAAGCGCTGGTCACCGAGGTCGTGGGGATGCTGCCGGGCGCGCCGCGCGGCAGTGAGACCTCCATTTCGCTGCCCGCTGCCGAGTTCGCCGCGGGCGGGCGCGGCAACGGCGTCGCCGCGGAGGACACCAAGAAGGCGCTGGCCAGGCTGGTGTCGTCGCCGAACCTGCGGGGCGGCCAGCTCGCGGCCACCAGCCGCGACCGGATGGGCGGGCGCAAGCGCGGGCGGGTGCTGTCCTGGTTCGACAAGCCCTCCGGCCGCTACCTCAGCACCATGCGCCGCGGCCGCGACGGGCAGGACTGGGTGACCGTGGCCCCCGCGGACGCGCCCACCTTCCGGCACCGGGTGGCCGAACTGGTCGCGGAGGTGACCGCGCCAGCGCGCTGAGCTGCCGGGAACCATGCCCGGCGGCTCCACGTTGTCAACCATGGGCACCCAAGCCGGCACTTCGCGCGGTGAGGGCGTCCGTGCGGACGGTACTCTGGTGAGACCGGAATGCCTCGTCCGGCCGGGTAATGGGTCGTCATTGCCCTCACATGCAAGTCAGGGAGGGTGGAGGCCGCGTCGCGGCCGTAAGTGAATGGACCGCAAGCGCCTGCTTCGCAACCCGCTGCTGTGGATCGTGGCGGTGTTGCTGATCTATTTCGCCTTCAGCATGCTGTTCGACGACACGCGTGGCTACACCTCGGTGCCCACGTCGAAGGCCGTCGCGCAGATCCAAGCGGGCAACGTCAAGGTTGCCGAACTCGGCGACAAAGAGCAGCAACTCAAGCTGACCCTGAACAACCCGATCGACCACGACGGGCAGCAGGTCACCCAGATCCTCGCGCAGTACCCGGCCGGGGCGACCTCCCAGGTCTACGAGGCCCTGATCGCCAAGACCGGGACCGAGTTCAAGACCAGCGTCACCCAGGACTCGTTCCTGACCCAGATCCTGATCTTCCTGATCCCGCTTGGCCTGCTCCTGCTGCTGCTCATGTGGATGATGAACAACGTCCAGGGCGGCGGCAACCGGGTCCTCAACTTCGGCAAGTCCAAGGCCAAACAGTTGCCCAAGGACATGCCGAAGACCACGTTCGCCGACGTGGCGGGCGCGGACGAGGCGGTCGAGGAGCTCTACGAGATCAAGGACTTCCTGCAGAACCCGGCCCGCTACCAGGCCCTCGGCGCGAAGATCCCCAAGGGCGTGCTGCTCTACGGGCCGCCGGGAACCGGCAAGACGCTGCTCGCGCGGGCGGTCGCCGGTGAGGCCGGGGTGCCGTTCTACTCGATTTCCGGCTCGGACTTCGTGGAGATGTTCGTCGGTGTCGGCGCCTCCCGCGTCCGCGACCTGTTCGAGCAGGCCAAGCAGAACTCCCCGTGCATCATCTTCGTGGACGAGATCGACGCGGTCGGCCGCCAGCGCGGCGCTGGCCTCGGCGGCGGGCACGACGAGCGCGAGCAGACCCTCAACCAGCTGCTGGTCGAGATGGACGGATTCGACGCGCGCGGCGGCATCATCCTGATCGCGGCCACCAACCGCCCGGACATCCTGGACCCGGCGCTGCTGCGCCCTGGCCGGTTCGACCGGCAGATCCCGGTGTCCGCGCCCGACCTCCTGGGCCGCAAGAAGATCCTGGAGGTCCACGCCAAGGGCAAGCCGATGGCCCCGGACACCGACCTGCACAGCCTGGCCAAGCGCACCGTGGGCATGTCCGGCGCCGACCTGGCGAACGTGCTGAACGAGGCGGCGCTGCTGACCGCCCGGCAGAACGGGGCGTTGATCACCGGAGCCGCGCTGGAGGAGTCGGTCGACCGCGTGATCGGCGGCCCGGCGCGCAAGAGCCGGATCATCTCCGACAAGGAGAAGAAGATCACCGCCTACCACGAGGGCGGGCACGCGCTCGCCGCGTGGGCGATGCCCGACCTGGAGCCGGTCTACAAGCTCACGATCCTGCCGCGCGGGCGCACCGGCGGACACGCGCTGGTCGTCCCCGAGGACGACAAGCAGCTCATGACCCGCTCGGAGATGATCGCCCGGCTGGTGTTCGCCCTCGGCGGTCGCTCGGCGGAGGAACTGGTGTTCCACGAGCCGACCACGGGCGCCTCCAGCGACATCGAGCAGGCCACCAAGATCGCCAAGGCGATGGTGACCGAGTACGGCATGAGCGCCCGGCTGGGCGCGGTCAAGTACGGCCAGGACCAGGGCGACCCGTTCCTTGGCCGCTCCATGGGCCACGCGCCGGACTACTCCCTTGAGGTCGCGCACGAGATCGATGAGGAGGTGCGCAAGCTCATCGAGGCCGCGCACACCGAGGCGTGGGACGTGCTGAACACCTACCGCGACGTGCTGGACGACCTGGTTGTCGAGCTGCTGGAGAAGGAGACGCTCACCCGCAAGGACCTGGAGCGGATCTTCTCCCGGGTCGAGAAGCGGCCCCGGATCACCGCGTTCAACGACTTCGGCGAGCGCACCCCGTCCGACAAGCCGCCGATCAAGACCCCGCGCGAGCTGGCCAAGGAACGCGGCGAGCCGTGGCCGGAGGACACCGACCGGGAGCCGGTGCCGACCCCGGTCGCGGCCATCCCGGGCGCGGGCGACCTGCCCGGCGGCCCGCCCAGGACCAACCCGGAGCTTCCGCCGGGCGCCCCGGGCAACGGCGCGGGCCCCAACGGGATGCCGCCGCCGTACGGCCAGCCCGGTCCGTACGGGGCGCAGCCGCCGCCCTATGGGCAGCAGCCGCCGCCGTACGGCCAGCCGCCGCAGCAGCACACCGGCAGGCGCGACGGCCCGCCGCACTACGGCGCGCCGCCCGGGTGGACCCCGGCGACGACCCCGGGGCACCCGCAGGGCGGCCCGCACCAGTCGTGGCAGCCGTCGTGGGGTGAGCGGCAGAACGAGGCGAACCAGCACGGCGAGCGGCCGCACGGTCCCACTGGCCGGGATCAGGACTCCGATGGACGCGCCAACGGTTCCTAATGCGATGGTGGCGGCATTCAGCCGCGACGATCTGCGGAGGCGCCGATGACGACCAGCAGCGACGGGGCCGGGGCGGGTTTCGCCTCGGCCCCGGTGTTCGACAAGGACCGGGCTGAGAAGGCCGTCCGCGAACTGCTCATCGCCTGCGGTGAGGACCCCGACCGCGACGGGCTGTTGGAGACCCCGGCCCGGGTGGCTCGGGCCTACGCTGAGCTGTTCGCGGGCCTCTACATCGACCCGGATTCCGTTCTGGACAAGACGTTTGACGAGAGCCACGACGAACTTGTCCTCGTCACCGATATCCCGATGTACTCGACCTGCGTTCCCAGCGCGCAGACCGTGAACGCGGTCGGCGGGCGGAAGCGGGCGGCCGATGTCCGCGTCGGCGACCAGCTGTGGACCCTGGCGAACGGGACCGTGGAACCGACTTCCGTTGTCGAGGTCAGCGCCCGCGAGGCCAGGGGACTGGTCGAGGTCACCACGGCGGGCGGCGCGTTCACGGTGACCCCGGACCACCCGATGGCCACCCCGGACGGGTGGCGGGAGGCCAAGGACGTCGCCGGAACGTTCATCGAATGGACCCCCGAGGCCGGTCTCGCCTCCCGGAAAACCGGGCTGACCAGCGCGAGGAGGCCGGTGCTCGCGGCGGCGCTCCCGGCGGCCGACGCCTGGACGCGCAGGCACGGGTTCGACCAGCGGTCGCACGGGACGGTGCTGGCCGAGTCGGAATGGGCCCGGGTCGAGTCGGTTCGGGAAGTGCCGGGTTCCGGGACGCACACCGTGCACAGTTTCACCTGCGACCCACACCCGACTTTCCTGATCGCCGGGCACCTGGCGCACAACTGCGAACATCATCTCGTGGCATTCCACGGGGTCGCGCATGTCGGCTACATCCCCAATGAGCACGGCAAGGTGACCGGGCTGTCGAAACTGGCCCGCCTGGTCGACCTCTACGCCCGTCGCCCGCAGGTGCAGGAGCGGCTGACCTCGCAGATCGCCGACGCGCTGATGCGCAAGCTGGACCCGCTCGGGGCGATCGTGGTCATCGAGGCCGAGCACCTGTGCATGGCGATGCGCGGCATCCGCAAACCGGGGGCGCGCACGACCACCTCCGCGCTGCGCGGCCTGCTGCAGACCTCCCCGTCGTCGCGGGCCGAGGCGTTGCAGCTGATCAGCGGGCGCAGCCGGTGACTCTCCTGCCCAGCCCCGGCCGGTGCGCGGTGATGGGGGTGCTCAACGTGACCCCGGACTCGTTCTCCGACGGGGGCCGCTACCTCGACCGGGGCGACGCCATCGCGCACGGCCTGGACACCTGGGCGCGGGGCGCCGACCTGATCGACGTGGGCGGGGAGTCCACCCGGCCGGGCGCGGGGCGGGTCGACGCCGAGACCGAGACCGCGCGGGTGGTCCCGGTCATCCGGGAACTGGTCGCGGCGGGGGTCGTGGTCAGCGTCGACACCACCCGGGCGCGGGTGGCCGAGGCCGCGGTCGCCGCGGGCGCCACCGTGATCAACGACGTGTCCGGCGGGCTCGCCGACCCGGACATGGCGCGGGTCGCGGCCGAGACGGGCGTGCCGTGGATTCTGATGCACTGGCGCGGGCACAGCCGGGACATGGACGCCCTCGCCGACTACGTCGACGTCGTCGCCGAAGTGCGCGCCGAGCTGCTGGCCAGGGTGGACGCCGCGTTGCAGGCCGGGGTGTCCGAGCAGGCCATCGCGCTGGACCCCGGGCTCGGGTTCGCCAAGAACGCCGAGCACAACTGGGCGCTGCTGCGCGACCTCGGCGCGCTGCTCGAACTGGGGTTCCCGGTGCTGGTCGGCGCGTCCCGCAAGCGTTTTCTCGGCTCCCTGCTCGCCAAGGACGGCGTGCCCCGCCCGCCGGACGGCCGGGAGGACGCGACCGCGGCCGTGTCGGCGCTTGTCGCCGCGGCGGGCGCCTGGGGCGTGCGGGTGCACGACGTGGACCGATCACTCGACGCGGTGGCGGTGGCCGCCGCCATGACGGGAGCCCCGAAGGGAAGGCAGGAATGACTGACCGGATTACCCTCACCGGGCTGCGCGTGCGCGGGAACCACGGCGTGTTCGACCACGAGAAACGCGACGGGCAGGAGTTCGTCGTGGACATCACCCTGTGGATCGACCTCGACCGGGCCGCGGCCACCGACGACCTGCGGCACACCGTGCACTACGGCGAACTCGCCGAGCGGGCCGCGAAGATCGTCGCGGGCCCGTCGCGGGACCTCATCGAGACCGTCGCCGCCGAGATCGCCGAGGGCGAGATGGCCGACGACCGCGTGCACGCCGTCGAGGTCACCCTGCACAAGCCGAGCGCGCCGATCCCGCTGTCCTTCGCGGACGTGGCGGTCACCGTGCGGCGGTCCCGGCGGGCGCGCCGGTGACCAGGGCCGTGCTGTCCATCGGGTCGAACCTGGGCGACCGGCTCGCCAACCTGCGGGTGGCCGTTGACGGCCTCGCCGACGTGCTCGTCGCGGTGTCCCCGGTGTACGAGACGGCCGCCTGGGGCGTCACCGACCAGCCCGACTTCCTTAACGCGGTGCTGATCGTGCGTGACGACGCGACCGACGCGTGGGGCTGGCTGCGCCGCGGCCAGGACCTGGAGAACCGGGCGGGCCGGGTGCGCGAGCGGCGCTGGGGCCCGCGGACCCTGGACGTGGACGTGGTCACCGTCGACGGGGTGCGCAGCGACGACCCGGAACTCCTGCTCCCGCATCCGGGCACGCCGGAGCGGGCCACCGTGCTCGTGCCCTGGCTCGACATCGAGCCGGACGCCGAGGTCCCCGGCCACGGCAGCGCCCGCGCGCTGCTCGCGGGCCTGGACAGCGCCGGTGTCCGCAGGCGTGACGACCTGGAGTTGCCGTGAGGTTCACCAAGCCGCGCGACCTGGTGCCCGCGGGCGTGCTCACCGCCGTGATTGTGCACCTCGCCTTCCGGCTGTTCTACGGCGACCTGGTTCCGCTGCCGACGCTCGCTGGGGTCACGCTGCTCGTCCTGGCGATCGCGGAGACCGCGCTGGGGTTCGCGCTGCGCGCCCGCATTCGGCGCACGACGCCGGGCAAGGTGGTGCAGGCGCTGAGCGCGGCCCGCGCGGTCGCGCTGGCGAAGGCCTCGTCGCTGCTGGGCGCGATTATGCTCGGCGCCTGGCTGGGCGTCCTGGCCTATGTGCTGCCGGAAAGCGGACAGGTCGAAGCGGCCAAGAGCGACGTCCCGAGCGCGGTGATCGGGGCGCTGTGCGCGGCCGCCTTGATCGGTGCGGCGTTGTGGCTAGAGTCATGTTGCCGGACGCCCGACGATCCGAATGACCAGCGTCGCGACGGCGCGCGGTAAACAACGGGGCATCCGTTTGGTCTCGTCAAGATAACGGACCGGTACGGTAGTGCCCATGACGGCCCGGACCGAATCCGCCGAAGATCAGGACGCAGGCTCATCCGGCGCGCGCGTTCTGCTCTTCGCCGCGCTGGGGTTGGCCGTCGCCTCCACCGCCGTGCTGGTGCTCAGCGACTCGGTGCGCTGGCTGCGGCTGGGGGTCGTCGCCGCGCTGTGGGCCGCGCTGGCGGGCGCGTTCGTCGCCGCGAAGTACCGCAGGCAGGTCGTCGACCGCGCCGAGGAGGCCGCCGAGCTGCAGGAGGTCTACCAACTCGAACTCGAACGCGAGATCGCCGCCCGCCGCGAGTACGAGTTGGAGATCGAGGCCGAGACCCAGCGCAAGGCCGAGGAGAAGGCCCGCGACGATCTCGCCGCGCTGCGCGAGGAGCTGCGGGCGATGCGCGAGAACCTGGAGAAGCTGCTCGGGGGCGAAGTGTTGGTGGAGCGCTTCGCCCTGCACGCCGAGGCCACCCGCATGCGCGCAGGCGCCCAGGACTCCCCGGTGCTCGGTTCCCGGCGCAACGGCCAGCTCCGCCGCCTCTCGGCGGCCTCGTCCAGCGAACCGGAGACCGAGCTGATCGAACGCGTCCGCACCGACGCGCGCGGCAGGTCCGACCGCTGGTTCTCGGTGGACTCGGCAGGTCCCGGCGACGGAGTCGAGAACGAGCGCATCGACCCCGACTGGACCCCGTCCTGGGAGTCCGGCGAGCACCGCGTCCCCGGCCTCAAGGCCGCGCGGGAATCGCAGCGTGCGCGCACCGGCCATGAGCCGGACCGGGGCGGCCAGGGGATGCCCGTCCCGGGGCGCGCGGACGCGGCCAAGAGCCAGGCGATGCCGGTTCCGCAGCGCCCGGAAGCCCGCGCGGGCGCTGGCCAGGGCGACCCCGGGCGGCCCGGCTCGGAGGTGTCCGAGCGGCTGGGGGACGGCCGCCGCGCGCCGCAGCCCGAGGCGCGCGCGGGCCGGAGCACCGAGTCGTTAAGCAGACCGGGGGCCGGGGCGCGGGCGGACTACGCCGCGGACGGTCAGCCCGGTCGAGGTGCTCCGCAGCGGCCGCGGTCGGCGGTGGGCCAGTCCACCCAGGCGATGGCGCCGCCGCGGAACAGCCAGGAGTTCCCCGTTCCCGGGGCCGCGGAGAGCCACCCGCGAACCAGCCAGAATCTTCCGGGCGGCCCGCAGAACCGGCCGCCGCAAGACCGGTCAGCCCAGCAGAACCGACAGACCCAGCCCGCCGACGCGGGCGACGCCGAGCGCACCTCGGCGCGCCTCCACCCGGTCCAGCCGCAGGCCGACCGGACCGCCGTGGGCATGGCCCCCGTCCAGCCGAACCCGCCCCGCACCCCCGCTGCCCGACCCGCCGCGGACCAGGCCCCCGGGCGGCAGGCCCCTGAGCAGACCGCGGCCAGGATTCCCCCCGTGCAGCCGAACGCGGATGCGGCCCGGATGGCCCCCGGCAGGCAGAACGCGGACCAGCCCGCGGCCAGAGCCGCCCACGGTGGGGGCCAGGGGAGCGAGCAGGCGGCGGCAGGCGGGGCACGGGAGAACCGGACGAGCGCTCGTGGGGGAGCGGACCCGGATCGGCAGGAGGCTGCCCGGGGTGGTCACGCGGCCGCTCGGGGCGCCGCGCATCAAGCGGGCGCGCCGAGCGCGGCCGGGACGGCGGCGGGACAGTCCCGTGTCTCCGCACAACAGCACTCGGGGGCCCCGCAGCACCAGGGGCACCCGGCTGATTGGCCCCAGGAACCGCTTCCCGACGAGCCAGCGCGGCCCCAGGAGGGCGGCCGCCGTCGCGCGATCACCGGGACGTTCCCGCCGGTCAACCCCGCCGCTGCCGCCGTGGACGAAGCCCGGCGGGCTGCGGCTGCGGGCGGTCAGGCGGTCACCCGGCACGCCGTGGACGAGCCGGTCGGGCGGCACGGCGGGGAGGCAGGCGGGCACCACGCGGAGACCGCGCCCACCGGGCGGCGGGCTGCCCCGGAGACCCGGGGGCGGCGGGCATTGCCCGACGAGGGCGTGGGACGGCGGGCATTGCCCGCCGACGAGAGCCCGGGACGACAGGTGTTGCCGGGCGACGAAGGTGTGGGACGGCGGGCATTGCCCGACGAGGGCGCGGGGCGTCGGGTGTTGCCCGCCGACGAGAGCCTGGGACGACGGGCGTTGCCGGGCGACGAGGGTGCGGGACGGCGGGCATTGCCCGACGAGAGCGTGGGACGGCGGGCGTTGCCGGGCGAGGGCGTGGAGCGGCGGGTGTCGCCCGACGATGAGAGCGCGAGGCGGCACGCGTTGCCGGGCGATGAGGGTGTGGGGCGGCAGGCGGTGCCGGGCGACGACGGCGCCGGGCGGCGGGCGGCGCCGGACGAGGACGCCGCGGGGCGGCGGGCCGCGCCGGAGACCGCTGGCAGGCGGGCGCTGCACGAGGACGACGGCGGGGGCCGCAGGCGGCGGGCCGACGACGCGCCCGCGGAGACCGGGTCGCACGCTTCCGGGAAGTCGGTGAGCGAGTTGCTGGCCGCCAACGGGGCGGTGGCGAGTCCGCGCCGTCGTCGGCGGCGGGACGACGAGTGAGTGGATCATGCCGTGGGGTAGGACTCCGGTTGGCTCTATGATCACCTTCCGTGTCTGAGCAGCCCTTATCCCGCCACACGCCCCGTCGACTGACCGTGTTGCTTCCCGTGGCGGGGTTGGTGGTGTTGGCGGGGTGCGGGCTGACGCTGCTCGCGGTGAGCACCGCGCGGGTGGGGCTGGTCGCGGAGTTGGTGGGGGTCGGGGCGGCGCTGCTGCCGGTCGGGCCGGTGGTGGCGGCGTTTCTGTGGCTGGACCGGTGGGAGCCGGAGCCCGCCCGGTGGCTGTGGCTGGCCTTCGGGTGGGGCGCGTGCGGGGCGACGCTGACCGCGCTGCTGATCAACAACACCGCGGAGGCCGTGGGCGACCTGCTGCTCGGCAAGGGCAACGGCGACAAGATCAGCGCCGTGGTGTCGGCACCGCTGTTCGAGGAGGCGGCCAAGGGCGTCTTCGTGCTGGGGATCTACCTGTTCCTGCGCGCCGAGTTCGACGGCCTGGTCGACGGGATCGTCTACGCGGGGTTCGTCGCGGCCGGGTTCGCCTTCATGGAGAACATCTACTACTTCGGCCGCGCGTTCGCCGAGTACGGGTTCGGCGACAGCACCACCCCTGGGGTGTTGGCCGCGTTCATCCTGCGTGGCGTGGTGTCGCCGTTCACGCATCCGTTGTTCACGGTCATGATCGGCATCGGTGTTGGCGTCGCCGCCCGGTCCACCACGCGGGCCGTGCGCATTCTGGCTCCGCTGGGCGGCTACCTCGCCGCCGTGCTGCTGCACGCGCTGTGGAACGGCTCGGCGACTCTCGGGTCGGCCACGACGTTCCTGAGCATGTACTTCCTGGTGATGGTGCCGCTGTTCGTCGTGGTCGCCCTGTTCGTCAACTGGCACCGCAAGCGCGAGCAGCGCATCGTCGCCGCCGCGCTGCCCGCGATGGTGGAGTCGAACTGGATCGTGGCCTCCGAGGTGGCCCTGCTGGCGAGCCTGACCGGGCGGCGGAAGTGGCGCAGGAAGGTGCGCGCGCGGTCCGGGCGGGCGGCCGCGCGGGCGGTGGGGGAGTATCAGGCCGCGGTGAGCGAGCTGGCGTTCCTGTGGCACGCGATGGCGGTGGGGACGTCGGGCCAGGGCGGTCCGGCCCGGGAGGCGCTGCTGATCCAGGTGCTGCGGGAGGCTCGGGCGCGGGCGGTCGCCGTAGCCCAGCGAAGCTGAGTGACCGTGGCCCAGCGGGCCGGAATCACTCGCCCGGTGCGGTGAAGCTGGTCACCCGAATGCCACTTCGCCGGGCACGGACGGCTACTCTCGCGCCCGTCGTCTGGTACCCGCGCCGATGCGGGACTGGAACGAGGTAGGGAGCGCTTCGCCATGTGTTCGACGTGCTGGGGTCCGCGGTGACGCGCCCCGCCCGGCTGTCGGTCGGGGTCGTGTCGGCTGGCCGCGTCGGCGCCGTTCTCGGCGCCGCGCTCGCCCGCGCCGGGCACACCGTCGCCGCGGTGTCCGCGGTGTCGCGCGAGTCGCTGCGCCGCGCCGACGACCTGCTCCCCGACGTCGCCATCGCCCCGCCGGACGAGGTCGCCCGGGGCGCGGAACTTGTTTTGCTCGCCCTGCCGGACGACGCCCTGCCCGGCATGGTCCGCGGGCTCGCCGCGGCCGGGGCGCTGGGGCCGACGCAGATCGTCGTGCACACCTCCGGCGCGCACGGTGTCGAGGTGCTGGCCCCCGCCGCCGAGTTGGGCGCGCTCGGCCTTGCGCTGCACCCGGCGATGACGTTCACCGGCCGCCCGGAAGACCTCCAGCGCATCGCGGCCTGCTGCTTCGGGGTGACCGCCGCCGACGGCGACGAGGTGGCCTGGAACGTGGCCGAGGCGCTGGTCGTGGAGATGGGCGCCGAGCCGGTGCGCATCCCGGAAACCGCCCGCCCGCTCTACCACACCGCTCTCGCGCACGGCGCGAATCACCTGGTCACCCTGGTCGCCGAGGCAGCCGACCTGCTCCGCTCGGCGGGCATCGGCACCCCGGAGCGGCTGCTCGGCCCGCTGCTTTCCGCCGCCCTGGACAACGCGCTGCGCCACGGCGACCGCGCGCTCACCGGGCCGGTGGCCAGGGGGGACGCGGGGACTGTCCGCAAACACGTCGGCGTGCTCGCCGAGCACGCCCCCGACCTGCTGCCCGCCTACCGGGCGCTGGCCTCGCGCACCGCCCAGCGGGCCGTCGAGGCCGGTCTGCTGCGCGCCGACCTGCTGCCGGACGTGGCCGCCGCCATCGAGGAAGAGACCCCATGACCCGGTTCACCGCAGGGAAACTGCACGTCCACACCTCGCCGGAGCAGTTGGCGAAGGTCACCCGGGCACTGCGCGCCACCGGTCGCAAGATCGCGTTCGTGCCGACCATGGGCGCGCTGCACGCGGGCCACCGCGAGCTGATGGGCCGCGCCCGCCGCATCCCGAACACGGTGCTGGTGGCGTCGATCTTCGTCAACCCGTTGCAGTTCGGCGCTGGCGAGGACTTCGACCGCTATCCGCGTCCGCTCGACGCCGACCTGGCCGCGTGCGAGGAGGAGCGGGTGGAACTGGTCTTCACGCCCGCGCGGGAAGCGCTGTACCCGCCGGGCGCGCAGGTCACCGTGCACGCCGGGCCGCTGGGCGACGAGCTGGAAGGCGCGGCCCGCCCCGGGCACTTCTCCGGCGTGCTGACCGTGGTCGCGAAGCTGTTCAACATCGTGCGCCCCGACTACGCGCTGTTCGGTGAGAAGGACTACCAGCAGCTAGTGCTGATCAAGAAGATGGTGCGCGACCTGGACATGGAGCCGCACATCATCGGCGTGCCCACGGTCCGCGAGACCGACGGGCTCGCGCTGTCGTCCCGCAACGCTTTCCTCGACGCCGATCAGCGGGCCGCCGCCGTGGCGCTTTCCGCCGCTCTCACCGCGGGCGCGCACGCGGGCCGGGAAGGCGAGCAGGCCGTGCTCGCCGCGGCCCGCGAGGTCCTGGCCCGCACCCCCGAACTCAAGGTCGACTACGTCGCCCTGCGCGACCCCGACCTCGGGCCCGCGCCCGAGCGCGGCGACGCGCGCCTGCTGGTGGCCGCCAAGCTCGGCGACACCCGCCTCATCGACAACGTCCCGGTGCTGCTCGGCAGGCCGGACCTGGCCCAGCACGGTTAAGGAAGGTCGGCGACATGTTCCGCACGATGCTCAAGTCGAAGATCCACCGGGCCACCGTCACCCAGGCCGACCTGCACTATGTGGGCTCGGTGACGGTCGACCCGATCCTGCTGGAGGCGGCTGACCTGCTTCCCGGCGAGCAGGTGGCCATTGTCGACATCACCAACGGCGCCCGCCTGGAGACCTACGTCATCGAGGGCGAGCGGGGCAGCGGGGTGATCGGCATCAACGGCGCCGCCGCGCACCTGGTGCACCCCGGCGACCTGGTCATCCTGATCTCCTACGGCCTGATGGACTCCGCCGAGGCCGCCGCGTACGTGCCGAAGATCGTGTTCGTGGACGCGGACAACAAGATCGTCCACCTCGGCGGCGACGCCGGGCACGCGCCTGCGGACTCCGGCCTGCGCAGCGGCGCGGTCACCGCCGACCCGCCCGCGGAGACCGCCGACGCGGCCAAGCTGGACGCGCTGCTCGCCCACGAGAGCTGAGCCGGGCGTGCTGCTCACCATCGATGTCGGCAACACCAACATCGCACTCGGGCTGCACGCCGACGGCGACCTGCTGCGTGACTGGCGGATGCGCACCGACGCCAGGATCACCGCGGACGAACTCGCGCTGACCATGCGCGGCCTGCTCGGCGAGCACGCCGACCGGGTGACCGGCATCTCGGCGCTGTCCACCGTCCCCGCGGTGCTGCGCGAGCTTCGAGTCATGCTCGGCCGCTACCACCCCCGCGTGCCCCGGGTGATCGTGGAGCCCGGGGTCCGCACCGGGGTTCCGCTGCTGGTGGACAACCCGAAGGAGGTGGGCGCCGACCGGGTGATCAACACTCTGGCGGCGCACCACCTGTTCAGCACCGCGTGCGTGGTGGTCGACTTCGGCACCTCGACCAACATCGACGTCATCTCCGCCAAGGGCGAGTTCCTCGGCGGCGTGTTCATGCCCGGCATCGAGATTTCGGTGGATGCCCTGGCCGCCCGCGCCGCGGCCCTGCGCAAGGTGGAGATGGTCCGGCCGCGTTCGGTCATCGGGAAGAACACCGTCGAGTGCCTCCAGTCGGGCATCATGTTCGGCTTCGCGGGCCAGGTCGACGGCCTGGTCACCCGCATCTCCCGGGAACTGGAGCGCACCGGCCACGACGGCCCGATCACGGTGATCGCCACCGGCGGCCTGGCCCCGCTGGTCGTGGACGAGGCCGCCACGATCCAGCACCACCGCCCGGACCTGACCCTGATGGGCCTGCGCCTGGTCTTCGAGCGCAACTCCCGCTAGCGGCTCTTATCGCCGGATCGCACGTACCACGCTCGTGATCAGCGGGCGGTCGAACTCGCCAGCGGAGGTCTCCGGGCGCGACCACAGGTAGGTGCGGGCCCGGTCGAAGACTTGGGCGCGCTCGGCGTCGTCGGCCATGGCGATCTGGGAGTGGGTGCCGAGGGTGGCCAGCAGGGACTCCACGGTGCGGCGCTGGCGGTGCGGGAACGTCTTCTGCTCGTGCGGTTCGAGCAGGTGGTGGCTGGGCACGTCCACCTTGACCCGCTGCACCTCCCCGAGGCTGGTCGCGGTCAGCTTGGCCAGTCCGGCGACCCACTCGACGCTGAGGTCGTCGTGGTTCCACAGGGCGCAGAAGACGCCGCCGGGGCGCAGCACGCGGGTGATCTCGGTGAGGGCCTTGTCGGTGTTGAACCAGTGGAAGGCGTGGCCGACCAGGACCGCGTCGACCGAGGCGTCCGGCAGCGGGATGTCCTCGGCCGAGCCGTCGAGAGCGGGCACGTCCGGGATGCGGCGGGCCAGTTCGGCGCGCATGGCCTCGTCCGGCTCGACGGCGGTCACCTCAAGGCCGAAGGCGAGCAGGCCCTCGGTGAGCCGCCCGGTGCCCGCGGCGAGGTCGAGCACCCGCATCCGGTCGCCGATGGCCCATTCGATGGCCTCGGCCGGATAGTTGGGGCGGTGCTGGGCGTAGGCGGCGGCATTGGCGCCGAAAGAACTGGCCCGCTTGGCGAACAACTCCGTCTCGTCCATGCCCGAAACCGTATCCCTGCCTGCCGTGGATACCGGTTTGGGTAGCCGCCGGGGTTCTCCGTACCCTTTGCCCCGTGACCGAAGAGCAGCCTGACTCCCCGACCGGCGACGACCTGCCCGAGCAGATGCGCATCCGCCGGGAGAAGCGGGAGCGGCTGCTCGCCGCTGGCGTCGAACCGTACCCGGTGGAACTGCCGCGCACGCATACCCTCGCGCAGGTCCGCGCGGCGTATTCCGATCTGCCGACCGACACCGCGACCGGCGACAAGGTCGCGGTGACCGGGCGCGTGATGTTCGTGCGCAACACCGGCAAGCTCTGCTTCGCGACGTTGCGCGAAGGCGACGGGACCGAACTGCAGGCGATGCTGAGCCTGGACAAGGTCGGCGCGGACGCGCTTTCGGCGTGGAAGTCCGATGTCGACCTCGGCGACCATGTTTTCGTCTCCGGCGAGGTCATCACCTCCCGGCGCGGCGAGTTGTCGGTTCTGGCCGACGAGTGGCGATTGGCGGCCAAGGCGCTGCGACCGTTGCCGGTGGCGCACAAGGCGCTCAGCGAGGAAGTGCGGATTAGGCAACGCTATGTCGACCTGATCCTGCGCTCACGGGCGCGGGACACCGTCCGCAACCGCGCCGGTGTGGTGCGTTCGCTGCGTGAGAGTTTTCACTCGCGCGGATTCATCGAGGTCGAGACGCCGATGTTGCAGACCATGCACGGCGGCGCCGCGGCGCGTCCGTTCAGCACGCGCTCGAACGCGATGGACATGGAGCTGTTCCTGCGGATCGCGCCGGAGCTGTATCTCAAGCGGTGCCTGGTGGGCGGGCTGGAGAAGGTCTTCGAGATCAACCGCAACTTCCGCAACGAGGGCAGCGATTCCACGCATTCGCCCGAGTTCGCGATGCTGGAGTACTACGAGGCGTATGCGACCTATGACACCAACGCCGCGATGACCCGCGCGCTGGTGCAGGAGGCGGCGGAGTCCGTTTTCGGCTCGCAGGTCGTCACGCTGGACGACGGCACGGAGTACGACCTGTCCGGCGAGTGGACGACGCTGACGATGTACGGGTCGCTTTCCGGCGCGCTCGGCGAGGAAATCACTCCGGACACCCCCGCCGACCTGCTGCGCAAGCACTCGGTGGCGCTCGGTCTTGAGCTGGACCCGGCCTACGGGCACGGCAAGCTGGTCGAGGAGCTGTGGGAGCACCTGGTGGGCGACCATCTGCACGCGCCGACGTTCGTGCGGGATTTCCCGCTGGAGACCTCGCCGCTGACCCGCCAGCACCGCACCGAGGCGGGGGTGGCCGAAAAGTGGGATCTCTACGTCCGCGGATTCGAGCTCGCCACCGGATACTCCGAACTGGTGGACCCGGTCGTGGAACGCGAACGGCTGGAGGATCAGGCGCGGCTGGGCGCGGCGGGCGATGACGAGGCCATGCGCGTCGATGAGGACTTTCTGCGCGCGATGGAGTACGGAATGCCACCGAGTGGCGGTGTGGGAATGGGCATCGATCGGCTGTTGATGGCGCTCACCGGGCTCGGCATCCGGGAGACCATCCTCTTCCCGCTGGTCCGTCCCGAATGACCCGTTCGGGTATCCGGTACTAACGCAATCCGCGAGATTTGCGCTAACCTGCTGCTGGCAGTATTCGCACTGGTGGCCGGAACGCTCAACATGAGAGCTCTTGCGAGTCGCTCATCGGGCGGGCACATTCAAGCGGCAAGGAGGCGCAGATGGCGCAGAAGGTCACGGTTTCGCTGGTAGACGACCTTGACGGCTCCGAAGCCGAGGAGACTGTCCAGTTCGGCTTGGATGGCGCGTCCTACCAGATCGATCTGTCCGCCGAGAATGCCGATAGGCTGCGCGAGGTGCTTGCCGACTTCATCGACCACGCTCGTCGTTCCGGTGGGCGCAAACGCCCGGTCGGGAAGGCGGCGTCGGGTCGTGTGCCGCGCACCGCTTCCGCCGATCGCGAGCAGAACCAGGCAATTCGCGAGTGGGCCCGCAAGCAGGGCATGAAGGTCTCCGACCGGGGTCGAATCCCGTCGGACGTTCTGGACGCGTACAACCAGCAGGCGTGACCGGTCACTAAAGAGGCTGCCGTTTGGGTAGGCAGCCTCTTGCTTTTTCGCTGATCGTTTGTTACGCGTCGGCAAAGTGTGGAAGTGTCGCCGCCGGAAATCAGTTTTTCCGGCACACCCTGGGGCAGGTTCGGCACGCGCCCTGTCCCGCTTCGAGCAGGTAGTGGAAGCAGCAGCTCTCCCGCCGCCGCGTCCACCGCGTCGGCCCGCCGCTCTCGGCGACGGGGCGCAGCGTGGAGTCCGAGGTGAGCGGGGCCGGGCCGTCCGCGAGCACGAGCGCGGCGTCGAGCACGCCAGCGCCCTCGTCGCCGCCGTAGCGCCCCGCGAGCCACAGCGAGTTGTCGAGCACGTCGGTGGCCGCCGCCCAGAGCATCCGCCGCCCCAGCCGCACCTGGGGCGCGTACACCTCGACAAAGCGGGCGGCGTGCGCGGTGAACCGCCCGCGCAGGACCGCGGCCAGCGCCCGCTCGTCGGACACCACGGTCGCCTCCGGGGTGCCCGCGGCCGGGTCGTCGGGCAGGCAGACGAACCGCGGCGACAGGACCGCGATGGCGTCCGGGTGCGGTCGCGGCTGGGCCATCCGGAAGGCCAGGTCGGCGGGCCGCAGCGACGGGACGCGGCGCTCGTGGTGGAACAGCAGGCCCGCGACGTAGCCGGGGACGGTCAGGTACCAGGTCATCACGTAGCCCGCGGTCGTACGTTCGGGTGAATCCCCGTAGGTCTCGGTCAGCCAGCGGGCGAGACCTTCACGCCATCGGGCGAATCCGTCCGGCATGGCCAGGAACTCGGCGCACCGGGTCCACCGCGAGCGGTCGTCCGGCAGCCCGAACCGCACCGCCGTGCGGGCCTGCCGCGGGTTTACCCGTTCGAGTGAGGCAGCGAGGTACCCCTGTCGGTCCCTGCTGCCGACCTCGATGCGGTATCCGGCCGTCATCGCCGCCTACCTTCCGCGCATCGGAGGCACGCGTTAGGCCACATGGGTGCCTCCTTCCTGGGCTGTCCGGGTAGTGAGGATTGCCTTACCTTACCGAACCTCGCTGACATCTGTCGGACAGACCGGCCGTTGGGAAGCGCACACTTGTGGGTGGCGGGGTGTTCGCGCTCAGCGGACAGGGCGCGTCTTGCGGAATCCGAATGCGCCGTCGCACGTTGGGTATGACGAAAGGGACCACTGTTCAGGTCGAGGCGGCACGGGTTCGGCCGCAACTGGCACGCCAGTGCCGGGGCCGGGCCTACTACAGTGGTCTCACGGTGCTGAATCCACGCGAAGGATGTGGAGAAGGGCCGCCGGCGCAGCAGTCAGGGAGTGCGAATGTTCGAGAGGTTCACCGACCGCGCGAGGCGGGTGGTCGTCCTGGCCCAGGAAGAAGCCAGGATGCTCAACCACAACTACATCGGCACCGAGCACATCCTCCTGGGCTTGATCCACGAGGGTGAGGGTGTCGCGGCCAAGGCGCTTGAGTCGTTGGGGATCGCACTGGAAGGCGTGCGGCAGCAGGTCGAGGAGATCATCGGCCAGGGGCAGCACGCGCCAAGCGGGCACATCCCCTTCACCCCGAGGGCGAAGAAGGTCCTGGAGCTGTCGCTGCGCGAGGCGCTGCAGCTGGGCCACAACTACATCGGCACCGAGCACATCCTGCTCGGCCTGATCCGCGAGGGCGAGGGCGTGGCCGCCCAGGTGCTGGTCAAGCTCGGCGCCGACCTCAACCGGGTCCGCCAGCAGGTCCTGCAGCTCCTGTCGGGCTACCAGGGCGGCAAGGAGTCCACCGAGACCGGTGGCCGCGGCGAGGGCACCCCGTCCTCCTCGCTGGTGCTCGACCAGTTCGGCCGCAACCTGACCGCGTCCGCCCGCGAGGGCAAGCTCGACCCGGTCATCGGCCGCACCAAGGAGATCGAGCGGGTCATGCAGGTGCTGTCCCGCCGCACCAAGAACAACCCCGTCCTCATCGGCGAGCCCGGCGTCGGCAAGACCGCCGTCGTGGAGGGGCTCGCCCAGATGGTCGTCAAGGGCGAGGTGCCCGAGACGCTCAAGGACAAGCAGCTCTACACCCTCGACCTCGGCTCGCTGGTCGCCGGTTCCCGGTACCGCGGCGACTTCGAGGAGCGCCTGAAGAAGGTGCTCAAGGAGATCAAGACCCGCGGCGACATCATCCTGTTCATCGATGAGATCCACACCCTCGTCGGCGCGGGCGCGGCCGAGGGCGCGATCGACGCCGCCTCGATCCTCAAGCCGATGCTGGCCCGGGGCGAGCTGCAGACCATCGGCGCGACCACCCTGGACGAGTACCGCAAGTACGTCGAGAAGGACCCGGCGCTGGAGCGCCGCTTCCAGCCGATCCAGGTGGGCGAGCCGTCGCTGGAGCACACCATCGAGATCCTCAAGGGCCTGCGCGACCGGTACGAGGCGCACCACCGCGTCACGATCACCGACGCCGCCCTGGTCTCGGCCGCGACGCTGGCCGACCGCTACATCAACGACCGGTTCCTGCCGGACAAGGCGATCGACCTCATCGATGAGGCGGGCGCGCGGATGCGCATCCGCCGGATGACCGCGCCGCCGGACCTGCGCGAGTTCGACGAGAAGATCGCCGACGTGCGCCGGGAGAAGGAGTCCGCGATAGACGCGCAGGACTTCGAGCGGGCCGCGAAGCTGCGCGACACCGAGAAGCAGCTGCTGGGCCAGAAGGCCGAGCGGGAGAAGCAGTGGAAGGACGGCGACCTCGACGTCGTCGCCGAGGTGGACGACGAGCAGATCGCGGAGGTGCTGGCCAACTGGACCGGCATCCCGGTGTTCAAGCTCACCGAGGAGGAGACCTCCCGCCTGCTGCGCATGGAGGACGAGCTGCACAAGCGGATCATCGGCCAGGAGGACGCCGTCAAGGCCGTCTCCCAGGCGATCCGCCGCACCCGCGCGGGCCTCAAGGACCCGAAGCGGCCGTCCGGCTCGTTCATCTTCGCCGGTCCGTCCGGTGTCGGTAAGACCGAGCTGTCCAAGGCGCTGGCGAACTTCCTGTTCGGCGAGGACGACGCGCTCATCCAGATCGACATGGGCGAGTTCCACGACCGCTACACCGCCTCGCGGCTCTTCGGCGCCCCGCCCGGGTACGTCGGCTACGAGGAGGGCGGCCAGCTCACCGAGAAGGTGCGGCGCAAGCCGTTCTCGGTGGTGCTGTTCGATGAGATCGAGAAGGCGCACCAGGAGGTCTACAACACCCTCCTGCAGGTGCTGGAGGACGGCCGACTGACCGATGGCCAGGGTCGCACGGTGGACTTCAAGAACACTGTGATCATCTTCACCTCCAACCTGGGCACCCAGGACATCTCGAAGGCGGTCGGCCTCGGCTTCACCAGCGGCAACGACCAGGGCTCGAACTACGAGCGCATGAAGAACAAGGTCAACGACGAGCTCAAGAAGCACTTCCGGCCCGAGTTTCTCAACCGCATCGACGACATCATCGTCTTCCACCAGCTCACCGAGCAGCAGATCATCACGATGGTGGACCTGATGATCAACCGCGTCGAGACGCAGTTGAAGAACAAGGACATGGCCATCGAGCTGACCGACAAGGCCAAGAAGCTGCTGGCCAAGCGCGGCTTCGACCCGGTGCTGGGCGCCCGGCCGCTGCGCCGCACGATCCAGCGCGAGATCGAGGACCAGCTGTCGGAGAAGATCCTGTTCGGGGAGATCGAGCCCGGCCAGATCATCATCACCGACGTCGAGGGCTGGGACGGCGAAGAGGGCAACGCGGACAAGGCGAAGTTCGTCTTCCGCGGCGAGCCCAAGCCGACCCGGGTGCCGGACTCGCTGCCGGTCGAGCTGTCCGCGCCCAGCGGCGGCACGGAGACCGGCGAGGGCTCCGAGTCCGCGGAGTGAGCTAGCGCGCACGTTGTCGAAGGCGGTCTCCCCACGGGGAGGCCGCCTTCGATCTTTTCGGGGTGGAAAAAGAATCACCATGTGAGTAGCATTACTGAAAAGTGTGAAACGTTCCGCTTAAACGCGTCAAACGGGTGGTTTTTCCGTCAATTTGTTCACGGTGTGTGGCTCTGCTGCCCGAATGTGCGATGCGCCGTCACGCGGTCGGCGGAGCTGGAATCCCGGATTGGCGGATAGCGCCCGGCGGTCGATCGTGAGGGAATGTTGCGGCACCGTAAATACGGCAGCCGCGGATTTCTGATCAAACCCACGATGGTCGACTTCGCCGGAGGGGTGTGACATGGATCTTCGATATGAGGCGTTCTGCTTTGTCGACCCCCTTTTCTTCGACGAGCCTCGACAATCGGCAACAACCACCGACGGGTTCTCGACAACATTGCCCGCACCCGCCGAGGGCTGGGTCGACGGAGTCGTCGGCACCTGGCGGATGCTGCGGCCGATCGACGTCGCTTTGCCTGGTCAGGGCTGGAAGATCCATGTCTCGGCCACCCTGGGCAACGCCGAGCGGGTGCTGCGGGCAGTGCACGCGCACTGCCTCGACCGCGGGCTCGCCTACAAACATCTCCTCAGCCCGAGCGTGCTGCTCGCGCGCAATTCCAAATACGCGCCCCGGTCCGGCAGTGGAAAACTTGTCACCATCTATCCGGTGGACGACGACAGTTTCAGCCAGGCGCTGACCGAATTGTCGATATTGCTCGCGGGCGAGGCCGGTCCGTACATCCTCAGCGATCTCCGCATTGGCTCCGGGCCGCTTTATGTCCGTTATGGCGGCTTCGCCGAGCAGTGGGTGGAGATCGACGGAACCAGGGTGCTCGCGGTGCGCGCCCCGGACGGCACGCTCGTGCCGGACAAACGCGAGCCCACGTTCTCGGTCCCCGACTGGGTCACGGTCCCGGACTGCCTCGCCCCGCACCTCGCCGCCCGCAAGGCGGGCAACCCCGACGACTTCCCGTACCGGGTCACCGCGTCGCTGCACTTCTCCAACGGCGGCGGCGTCTACCGGGCCACCCGCAAATCCGATGGCGCCGAGGTCGTGCTCAAGGAGGCCCGCCCGCACGCCGGGCTCGACCGGGACGGCGTGGACGCGGTGGCGCGGCTGCGCGGCGAGCACGACATCCTCGTCCGGCTCGCCGACGTCGACGGCATCCCCGCCGCGCACGACCTCGTCACGGTCTGGGAGCACACGTTCCTGGCCATGGAGCCCGTCGCCGGTCAGTCGCTCGGCGCGTGGCTGGCCCGCACCTACCCGCTCACCCGGCAGCACGCGAGCGACGAGGCCGTCGCCGAGTACACCGAGCGCGCCCTCGGTGTGCTGGGGCGGGTCGAGGACCTGCTGGCGCGGGTGCACGAGCGCGGAGTGATGTTCGGCGACCTGCACGCGCTCAACATCATCATCGATGACGACGACCGGGTCTCGCTGATCGACTTCGAGATGGCCTCCGCCGAGGCCGAACCAGGCAGACCCGCGCTCGGCGCACCGGGGTTTCGCGCACCGGCCGGGCGCACGGGCTTCGACGTCGACCGGTACGCGCTGGCCGCCCTCCGATTATGGATCTTCTTGCCGCTCAACGCCCTGCTCGAACTCGCCCCCGGCAGGCTCGACGCCCTGGTGGACGTCATCGAGCGCCGCTTCCCCCTCCCGCCCGGCTACGGCGACGGCATCCGCCGCGAGCTGCGGCAGACCGACCAGGCTGAGACCGCCCCGGCTGAGACGGCCCCGGCGGCTACCGAACTCGACCGGCCCGACCCCGACTGGGGTCAGGTCCGCAAGGGCCTCGCCGAAGCCATCCTCACCAGCGCCACCCCGGAGCGGGACGACCGGCTGTTCCCCGGGGACATCGAGCAGTTCCGGGTGGGCGGCGCCTGCTTCGGCTACGGCGCGGCGGGCGTGCTGCACGCCCTCGACGTCGCCGGGATCGGCCGGTACCCCGAGCACGAGCGCTGGCTGATCGAGGCCGTCCGGCGCACCCCGCCCGCCCGGCCCGGATTCTTCGACGGCGCGCACGGCATCGCCCACGTCCTGGAGAACCTCGGCCACCACGAGGACGCCGCCGCTGTGCTCGACGGCGCGGAGAACCTGGTCGCGCAGACCCGGGACCACAGCCTCGACGGCGGGCTCTCCGGGATCGCGCTGAACCTGCTGCACTTCGCGGGCACCTGGCACGACCGCGACCTGCGGGCCCGCGCCCACGGCATCGGCGACCGGCTCGCCGACGCGCTGCGGGCGGCGACGCCGAGCCCGTTCGCCCGGGCTGGCCTGCTCAACGGCTGGTCCGGGGTCGCGCTGCTGTTCCTGCGGCTGCACGACGACACCGGCGACCGCGGCTGGCTCGACCTCGCCGAGCAGGCTCTCAGCCGTGATCTCGACGAGTGCGTGACCACCGACGACGGTGTCCTCCAAGTGCGCGATCAGGGCGCCCGGACCCTGCCTTACCTGGCGATCGGCAGCGCGGGAATCGCCTTGGTCGCCGAAGAACTGGCCGCCCGCCGCCCCGACGCGGCGATCCTGGACCGCCAACCGGACCTGCTGCGCGCCTGCCACGGCGAGTTCGTCATCCACCCCGGCCTGCTGTTCGGCCGGTGCGGGCTGCTGGTCACCCTCGCCGCGGCGCAGCGGCGAGTGCCGGACCCCGAGCGGGCCGAGGCGATCGGCAGGCACCTGGCCGCGCTGGGCTGGCACGCCGTCCCGCACGGCGACGGCGGCATCGCCATGCCGGGAAACCAGCTGCTGCGCCTGTCGATGGACCTCGCCACCGGCGGCGCGGGCGTCCTGCTCGCCGTCACCGCCACCCTCGACGGCCACGGCCGGGTGCTGCCCTTCCTGGGCGCGGTCCCATCACCCCCGATTTCCGGTTATCCGACCGGTGAACAAGAAAGGAGCACGTCATGGAGATGATCCTGAACCTGCAGGAGCTTGAGGCGCCCAACGAGCTGGGCCACAACGACGGCGGCGGACACGGCGGCGCGAGCAACCTGAGCCTGCTCGCCTCCTGTGCCAACAGCACCGTCAGCCTGCTGACCTGCCACTAGGTAAGTAGGCAAGCGGGAGCGGCGCAGGACTGGTGCGCCGCTCCCGCTTCCATTCTGGACTGTTGACATTCCCGCGAGAAAGGGCCGGACGTGGGCGTTCCCGGCGATGCGCTGCTCCGCTCGATGGTGCGCCGCGACCGCGGCTGGGTGGCGCTGCTCGTCGTGACCGCCCTGATCGCCACGGCGGCGGGCCTGCTGCTGCCCACCGCGCTGGCCGCCGCGCTCGACGGCGTGCGCGCGGCGGGCTCGCCCGTGCTGTGGGTGGTGGTCCTCGGCGGCGTCGGCATCCTCGCCGAAGTCGCGGGCATGGTCCTGACCGCCCGCGTCACCGCCACCGCCACCGCGCGCCTACGCGCCGATCTTGGCGACCACCTGGTCCGTCTCGGCACACACTCGGATTTCGCTGACGGCGACGCGGTAAGCCGAGTCACCGGGGACTGTCTAGGCGCGGGGCAGATCGCCGCGATCGCCGTGCAACTGCTCGGGGCGCTGGTGATGTCCGCGGGCGCGATCACCGCGCTGGCGCTGCTGGACTGGCGGCTCGCCGCGGTGTTCCTGTGCGCCGTGCCGCTCGCCCTGTTGCTCGCCCGCTCTCACCTGCGCCTGACCGCGGCGGACGTGCAGGCGTACCAAGAGGTCTCCGGTGAACTCGGCGCGCGCCTACTCGACGCGGTGGCGGGCCTGCGCACCATCACCGCCGCGGGCGTCGCCGACCAGGAGACGGCCCGCGTGCTGCGCCCGCTGCCCCAACTGAGCGCGGCCGGGGCGGGCATGTGGCGCACCCAGGCCCGGATGGTCTGGCGGGCGGGCCTGCTCATGCCCGCCGTGCAGGTCGCCGTCCTGGCCGCGGCCGGATTCGGCGTGCTTACCGAACGGCTCACCATCGGCGACATGCTCGCCGCGTTGGGGTACGCGGTGCTGGGATTGGGCGTGGTGCGCCAGATCCCCCTGCTGACGACGCTGTCACGGGCCCGCTCCTGCGCGACCCGGATCGCTGCCGTGCTCGACACTCCCGCCGAGGACGGCGCTGGCCTGCCGCTTCCGCCCGGGCCGGGGGTGGTGGAGGTGCGCGGGGTCAGCGTCGACGGCGCGCTGTCGGAGGTCGACTTCGTGATCCCGGCGGGAACCGCGGTGGCGGTGGTCGGGCGGTCCGGGTCGGGCAAGTCCGTGCTGGCGTCGGTCCTCGCGGGCCTCCAGCGCCCTGATCGCGGTGAGGTGCGGTTGGACGGCGTGCCGTTGCGTGCCGTTGCCGACGCGGACTTGCGGGCCGCCATCGGCTGCGCCTTCGAGCGGCCCGCCCTGCTCGGGTCGAGTGTCCACGCGGCGGTCGCTTACGGGGTGCGGGCGGATGAGGCGGCGGTGCGGGCGGCCTGTCGGTCGGCGCACATAGACGACCTGGTGGTTCGCCTTCCCGACGGTTACGCGACCCCGTTGACCCGGACGCCGCTGTCGGGCGGTGAAGCCCAACGGCTGGGGTTGGCCAGGGCGGTGGTGCGCACGCCCCGGGTGCTGATCCTTGATGACGCCACCGCGAGTCTGGACGCGGTTACCGAGGCTGCGGTGGAAGCGGCTCTCGCTGCGCGTTTTCTTACCCGTGTCACTGTCACTCACCGCGCTGGTGTCGCGAGTCGCGCGGATGTGGTGGTGTGGTTGGAGGGTGGGCGGGTGCGCGGGATTGGGCCCCATGACGTTCTCTGGGGGGAGTCTGGTTACCGCGCGGTGTTCACTGAAGAGGAGGCACGGTGAATACCGCTGTGGGTGGTCCGGGGGTTGGCTCGATGGGGTGGAGTGGTTTCTTCGGGGCCCCTACGAAGGAAGATCGCCGTGTGAAAGACGGGTGGGAAGCCTCCGGCCTCACACGCGCAGCCAGCTTAGCGATCTTCCTTCTCCCCCGAAGAAACCACTCCACCCCATCGAGCACCTGGCAGGGTTGGTGCTGCCTGGCAGGTGGGCGGGTGTGTTGCTCCTGCTTTACCTGTGGAGGGGTGGCAGGGGACAGCGAAATCACCCACTCGCTGATCACATTCGACCCAGCCAGGTACGCAATGAGCAGGTATCCAATGAGCAGGTGCCCCAATGAGGCGGAGCAACAGACTGGCCCGGCTGTCCGGTCGCGGCCAAGGTTGCTGCTTCAGCCTGTCCAGTGGCTGGCGGGGCCGAGGCGCGTGGGCGGCAGACTTGCCGATCACCACACCAGCCAGCGCCTACTCGCCTGCCACCCGGCACCCGCCCGGGGGCGTGCCGTGCGGTGTTGCGTGGGTGGTGGGGCATGACTGTCACTAGGGCGTATTGGTTGGGGCTTGGGGGGCGCTGGCGGGCGTGGTCGGGGTTGCTTGCTTGTTCGCTGTTGGAGGGGCTTCCCGCGTTTTTGTCGGGCAGGTTGGTGCAGCGTGCTGTCGATGAGGGGTTTGCCGTTGGCAGGCTTGGGGTGGGGCTGGCCTGGCTCGCCGGGTTCGCGGTGGCGGCCGTGGTGGGGGCGTTTGGGGCGCGGTTGGTGTGGCAGCGGCTTGGGGTGATCATCGAGCCGTTGCGGGACAGCCTTGTTCGGTTGGTTGTGGGTGGGGTGCTACATGACCCGGCGCCGCCGCGTGGTGGGCCGGACGCGGCGGGGGTCGCGCGGATCACTCAGCACGTTGAGGTGATTCGGGACGCGACGGCGGGGTTGCTGGTGCAGGCCCGGGGGCTGGTGGTGACCGTCGTGGGGGCGTTGGTGGGGGTGACGGCCATGGCGGGGGAACTGGCCTGGCTGGTCGCGGTTCCCGTGGTGGCCGCGCTGGTGGTGTTCGTCGCTCTGCTGCCCACGTTGGCCCGCCGCCAGCGGGCACTCGCCCTGGCCGACGAGCGCACGGCGGGCACGGTCGGCGGTGTCCTTACCGGAATGCGCGACGTGGTGGCCTGCGGGGCACGGAACGTCGCGGCGGGGGAGGTGCGGGCGGCGGTCGGCGCCCAGGCCGAGGCCGCCATCCGCATGGCCACTGCGGCGGCCGCACGCACTCTCGTGATCGCGGTAGGCGCTTTCCTGCCGTTGGTGTTGGTTCTGCTGTCGGCCCCTACCGCGGTGGCAGACGGCAGTCTTACCGCCGGAGCGGTACTAGGCACCCTGGTCTACCTAACCGGCACCCTCACCCCTGCCCTGCACAGCCTCGCCGCGACCGCGAGCACCGTCGTCCTCCGACTGTTGGTCGCCCTCCGCCGACTAGACGAAGTCCAGCCGCCACCTCCCGCCGTCGGTGCCGAAAAGCCCGCCCACGGCACCATCACCGTCCGGGCGCTGACGCACCGCTGGGGCGACCACGCCGAACCGGTGCTGCGCGACCTCGATCTGGACTTGGCCCCCGGCGACCACTTGGCCGTGGTCGGTCCCAGCGGCATCGGCAAGTCCACCTTCGCCGGAATCCTGACTGGCACCCTTCTCCCCACCAGCGGCGAAGTCCGCCTGGGCGGCGTCCCCGTCGCCGACATCGACCCGGCGCGCCGACACGACCTGATCGCCTTCACCCCACAGGAGTCCTACATTTTCGCCGGGACAGTCCGGGAAAACCTGACCCTGCTCAACCCCACCGCGGCCGACCCCCACCTCCTGGCCGCGGCCGACGCGGTGGGCGCCACCGAGCTGATCCACCGCCTAGGCGGCCTCTCCGCCACCCTCACCCACGCGGGCGCAGGCCTATCCGCAGGCGAACGACAGCTCTTAGCCCTAACCAGGGTCTACGCCAGCCCAGCCAAGATCGTCGTCCTGGACGAAGCCACCGCCAACCTCGACGCCCCCACCGAGTCCCGAGCCGAACGCGCCTTCGCCACCCGCGGCGGCATCCTGATCGTGATAGCCCACCGCCTCACATCAGCCATCCGAGCCACCCAAGTCCTCCTCATGGACGGCCGCGAAACCCACCTGGGCGACCACCCCACCCTGCTGGCCACCGCACCCGCCTACGCAGCCCTCATGCACGCCTGGACCCCGTCCAAGAGCACCCAACGGCAACCCACATGACCCGTAGTCCACCCGCAATCGGGCAGCGGCCTAAGCGAACGCGGCGCGGCGGAACCGGCTGATTACCCAGCACACCAGGTAGATCAGGAACGAGATCGCCGTGACGAAGGCGCTCACCGGGGCCCCGGGCGCCAGTGACAGCACGATCCCTCCGACGGCGGACACCTCGGCGAACAGGATCGCCAGCAGGGTCGCGCGCAGTGGGCTGGCGGTAACCCGGCACGCCGCGGCGGCGGGGGTCACCATCAATGCCAGGACCAGCAGCGAGCCCACCGTGCGCACGCCCAACGCTGTGGCCACGCCGACTAGGACCGCGAACACCAGTGCCAGCGCCGTCGTCGGCACGCCGCGGGCGCGGGCGACGTCGGCGTCCACGCTGGCGAACAGCAGCGGCCGGTACAGCAACGCCAGCACCACGAAAACACCCACCGCGCAGCCGGTGAGCAGGGCGATGCTGGCGAAGTCCTGGCCGACGATCTGCCCGGTGAGCAGGCCGAACTTGTTCGACGCCCGCCCTTTGTAGAGCCACAGCATCAGCACGCCCAGGCCGAGGCCGAACGCGAGGACGACGCCGATCACCGAGTCGTAGTCGGAGCTTCGTCGGGACAGCAGGCCCAGCACCAGCGCGGCGACGATGGCTCCGGCGAGGGCGCCGTTGCCGACTTCCCAGCCGAGCAGGAGGGCCGCCGCGCCGCCGGTGAGGGCGAGTTCGCTGGTGCCGTGCACGGAGAACGCCATGTTCCTGGCGACGATCAGCGGTCCCAGGACGCCCGCGAGCAGCCCGAGGATGGCCGCGACGAGCAGCGCGCCCAGCACGAAGTCCAGGCTCAGCAGCTTGATCGTCAGCTCTACGTCGAACAGGTTGTCCATCAGCGCTCCGCGAGGTGGTGGTGCGGGTTGTCCTCGCACAGGTCGCTGTGGGCGCCGACGACGTGGATCTGGCCACCGACGCGCACGACGGCGACTTCGGTTCCGTACAGGTGCGACAGGGTTTCCGAGGTCATGACCTCGTCGGGGGCGCCGATCCGGAAGCGGCCGTCGACCAGGTACAGGATTCGGTCGACCAGGGGCAGCACCGGGTTGATCTCGTGCGTGACGAACAGGACCGCCGTGTCCGCCGCGCGCCTGCGGGCGTCGATCAGGGCGCTTACCGCGCGCTGGTGAGCCAGGTCGAGGGACAGGAGGGGCTCGTCGCAGAGCAGGACGGTCGGGTCGCCGACCAGGGCCTGCGCGACCCGCAGCCGCTGCTGTTCGCCGCCGGAGAGCAAACCGATCGGGCGGTTGGCGAAGCCGGTGGCGCCGACCGCGGCCAGCGCCTCGTCCACCCGCCGCCTGCGCTCGCGGATGCCGCGCACGCCCAGGCCCCAGCGGTGGCCGTCGTAGCCGAGGCCGACGAGGTCGCGGCCGCGCAGGGCGAGGGTCGGGTCGACGGCGCGCTGCTGCGGGATGTACCCGATGCGCCGGTTGCCCTTACCGGGCGGCTCACCGGCCACGTTTACCGTGCCACCGGAAAGTTTCTGCAGTCCCAAGAGGACACGCATAAGACTGGTCTTACCGGAGCCGTTGGGCCCCAGGACAGCCAGGAACTCGCCGGGACGCACGTCCAAGTCCAGCCCGTCCCACAGGACGCGGTCCCCGTAGGCGAGCCGGGCGTCCGCGAGCGACACCGCCGCCGCGCCGCCGGGACGAGGCGGTGCGGCGGGCGGCGCCGGGGAACGCTCTACCGTCATGCCTTCGCCACGGCTCCGGCGAGCGCGTCGACCTGCTTGCTCATCCAGTCAAGGTAGCCGGTCGAGCCCTCGGGCAGGGTCTCGGTCACGCCGACGACCGGCACGCCCGCCGCGGCGGCCTTGCCCTTGAGCTGCTCGGTGATCGGGGTCTCGGTCTGCTCGTTGTAGACCACCGCGGCGACCTGCTTGCCGGTGACCAGCGCCTCGGTCTCGGCGACCGCGGCCGCGGGCGGGTCGGTCTCCTCCTCGATGGCCTCGGCGAACGCCTCGGGGGTCGCGTCGTCCAGGCCCGCGGTTTCCAGCAGGTAGCCCGCGACGGGCTCGGGGGCGACGACCTTCGCGCCCGGCTTGGCCGCGCCGATCCCGGCGGCCCGCTTGGCGAGTTCGTCCAGCTTGCCGCCGAACGCGGTGGCGTTGGCGGTGAACACGTCCTTCTTGTCCGGGGCCGCGGCGCCCAGCTCCTCGGCGAGCTTGTCGGCGACTTTCCGGACGGTCGGCAGGTCGTACCAGACGTGCTCGTTGACCGCGTGCGCGTGGCCGTCCGCGTCGGGAGCCTCCGACTCGTGGCCTTCTTCTTCCTTGCCCTTGCCGGACAGGTCGAACGCGACGATCTTGCGCGCGTCCTTGCCCGCGGTGTCGGCGAGCCCGGTGAAGAAGTCGTCGTAGCCGCCGCCGTTGGACAGCGCGACCTTGGCGCCCTCGAAGGCGGTGGCGTCCGAGGGCTTGGCTTCGTAGCCGTGCGGGTCGGCGCCCGGGTCGCTGAGGATGGCCTTGACCGTCACCGCGTCGCCGCCAACGGCCTGGGCCACGCTCGCCCACACGTTGGTCGAGGCGACCACGGCGATCTTGTTGTCCGCCGCCGGGCCAGCGGGCGTGCTCGGTGAGTCTCCACACGCCGCCGCGCCGAGCAGGGTCAGGGCGGCCAGGCCGGTGAGTGCCGTGCCGGGCCTTCTGAGACGCGAGGTCATGTGCGCTCTCCTGGGTGATTGGTGGTCGCCTGGGTGCGACAATGGAAACCGTTGTCGTCACCATAGCCCACCTGCGCCCATCGATCGGGTGGCCGCGCCAACCAGGGCGTGACCGGACCGGACTTCTGCAATTGGTTCTGAACCGTTACGGTCAGTCCATGGCGCGGTCAATGCATGTGCGACGGCCGGCGACTCTCGCGTCGCTGGCGGCGGAACTCGGGGTCTCCAGGACCACCGTGTCCAACGCCTACAACCGGCCGGACCAGCTGTCCCCGGAGCTGCGCAGACGGGTTCTGGAGACCGCGCGCAGGCTCGGCTATCCCGGGCCCGACCCGGTCGCCCGCTCCTTGCGCACCCGCAAGGCGGGCGCGGTCGGGCTGTTAC
The DNA here is from genome assembly GCF_055586285.1 of Actinokineospora sp. NPDC051303. NCBI lineage: Bacteria > Bacillati > Actinomycetota > Actinomycetes > Pseudonocardiales > Pseudonocardiaceae > Actinokineospora > Actinokineospora sp. NPDC051303. The sequence continues at coordinate 152,020 of NZ_JBVJIN010000005.1, read as the reverse complement.
TCACCGAGAACCTCTCTTACGCCTTCCGCGACCCCGCCGCCCTCGGTTTCCTCGAAGGGCTCGCGCTGGCCTGCGAGGGCGCTGGCCAGGGCCTGCACCTCGTCCCGGTCAACCCCGAGCGCGAGGACGTCGCCGCCGTGCACCGCGCGGGCGTCGACGGCTTCGTCGTCTACTCGGTGCCCGACGATGACCCGCACCTCGCCGCCGTGCTGTCCCGGCCGGTGCCGACCGTGGTGGCCGACCAGCCCACCGTCGAGGGCGTCGACCGGGTCGGCATCGACGACAAGGCCGCCATCACCGCGCTCGCCGACCGGCTCATCGCCCTCGGGCACCGCCGGATCGGCGTGATCTGCATGCGCCTCGCCCGCGACCGCAACGACGGTTTCGTGCCGGTCGACCGGCAGCAGACCGCCCACTTCCACGTGCAGCGCTCCCGGCTCGCCGGGCTGCAGGACGCCTTCGGCGCGGTCGGCGTCGACTGGGCGCGGGTGCCGGTGGTCGAGCGGTTCGACCACAGCACGGCCAGCGGGGCGTCCGCGGCCGCGCAGCTCCTCGACGCCGACCAGGACGTGACGGCGCTGATCTGCACCTCCGACATCCTCGCTCTCGGCGCGCTCACCGAGGCCAAGCGGCGCGGGCTGCGGGTGCCGCAGGACCTCACGGTCACCGGGTTCGACGGCATCCCGGACGGCGAGCGGGTGGGGCTGACCACGGTCCGCCAGCCCGTTCTGGAGAAGGGGCGCGCGGCGGGCAAGCTGCTGCTGGCCTCGGTGGACCCGACCCGGCCCCGCGAGATCACCCTGGACACCGAGCTGGTGCTCGGCTCCACCTCGGCTCCGCCGCGCACCGCGGACGAGCGCTGGTTCGGCCCCTGATCACGGGGTGATCGTGATCGGCACGCCCGCGCCAGCCAGCGGGCCGAGCTTGGCCGTCACCACGTAGTCGCCCGGGGGGACCGCCGCGCGCGTCGGCGGGCACCCCGGGGCGGACGTGCGGCCTGCCCAGGTCACGTCGAAGCCGTGCCGCTCGCCGGGGTTCAGGACGTGCCGGTGCTCGCCCTTGGCCGCGTAGCAGTCGTTGCTCGACCACACCCGCGTCGCGCCGTCGGGGCTGGTGACCACCAGTTCACGCTGCGCGCGGCCGATGTCGCGGGTGCACGGGTGCGGCCCGGTGTTGGTCACGACCAGCCGGAGGACCGGTCGCTGCCCGGCCCGGTAAGTCGGCGCTCCCAGCTCGGCGGTGACCGCGACGGAGGCGTCTGGGCAGGGCTCGCCCGGATCCGGCGGGGGAGGTGGCGGCGGTGTGGTGGACGTCGCGGCTGACGTCGGCGGTGACTGAGAAGACGTGGTCGGCGGCGACGATGAGGTGGATGGCGCGGGCGGTGAGCTGGTCGGGCCGGAGCCCGCGACCGCGGCGGCGCCCGGCGACACGTCCTGCTGCTGGTCGCCGATCAGGCCGTCGATGAGCCAGATGAGCGCGACGACGCCGAACGCCGTGCCCGCGACGGCGAGAATGCGACGCCGCAGGTAAACGCCTTTGGGCAGAGGTCCGGATGGCTCCATCACCTCGGTAACGGTATCCGCGGCCCGGCCGCCGAACGCCGGTTTTTCGCTCACCCGATTGGCGGGTATTGGTCGCTGGGGCCGCACGAAGAGTGATAATCACCAAACATGCCTTGTGGGACATGGGACATCCAGTCCACTCTTTGATCAACCGAAACTCACCGGAGGTGGCCGTGACCGCGATCGACGACCTGCTCCAGCGCCATATCGATGGCCCAGACCGCGGTGTGCCGGAGGCTCCCCCCGCGGTCCCCAGCCTGCACCTGACGATCGTGACCTGCATGGACACGCGCATCAACGTGTACGACGTGTTCGGCCTCAAGCAGGGTGAGGCGCACATCCTGCGCAACGCGGGCGGCATCGTCACCGAGGACGTGATCCGCTCGGTGTCGATCAGCCAGCACAAGTTGCAGACCCGCGAGGTGATCGTCATGCAGCACACCCGGTGCGGCCTGGCCACGTTCACCGACGACGAGTTCCGCGACAGCCTCGCGCAGGAGACCGGGCTGCGGCCGCCGTGGGCGGTCGAGACGTTCCGCGAGGTCAAGGACAGCGTGCAGCAGTCGGTCGAGCGGGTGCGGCGCAGCCCGTTCGTCCCGCACACCGACAAGGTGCGCGGCTTCGTCTACGACGTGCAGAGCGCCACGGTCACCGAGGTGGTCTAACTACACTCTCCCGGGTGCCCAGCCTCGACGTGATCGAAGTCCTCGACTGGTTCGACGCGAACGCCCGCGACCTCGCCTGGCGCAAGCCGGGCACCACCGGCTGGGGTGTGCTGGTCAGCGAGATCATGCTGCAGCAGACCCCGGTCGCCCGGGTGGAGCCGGTCTGGCTGGCCTGGATGGCGCGGTGGCCGCTGCCGTCTTCGCTTGCCGCGGTGAGCCAAGGTGAGGTCGTGCGGGCGTGGGGCAAGCTCGGCTACCCGAGGCGGGCACTGCGCCTGCACGCCGCCGCCGGGGTCATCGCCGCCGAGCACGGCGACGTCGTGCCGTCCGACATCGACACTCTGCTGGGCCTGCCGGGCATCGGCGCCTACACCGCGCGCGCCGTCGCCGCGTTCGCCTACGGGCAGCGCTGCCCGGTGGTCGACACCAACGTGCGCCGCGTCGTCGCCCGCGCGGCGCACGGCGCGGGCGACGCCGGTCCGCCGTCGACCACCCGTGACCTCGCCGATGTCGAGGTGCTGCTGCCCGCCGACCCGGCCACCGCGGCGCGCGCGTCTGCGGCGCTGATGGAGTTGGGCGCGGTCGTGTGCACCGCTCGGGCTCCTCGATGCGGTGACTGCCCGATCGCGTCGTCGTGCGCGTGGCAACGGGCGGGCCGACCGGCTTACGACGGGCCCGCCAAGGCCGTGCAGCGGTTTGCCGGGACCGACCGGCAGGTGCGCGGGCTGCTGCTCGACGTGCTGCGCGGATCACCTGATCCAGCCCCGAAAACCCGCCTCGACCTGGTGTGGAGCGACGCGGGCCAGCGCGACCGGTGCCTGCACTCGCTGGTGGTGGACGGCTTGGTCGAGCAGACCGCCGACGGCCGGTTTGCCCTGCCCGGCGAGCACTGACAGTCTGTAACGAGGTAACACGATAGTTGGTCAAGCATTGCCGGATCGTGGTGCGACGCCTACCCTCGGCTACATATCGTTGCTGAGGGAGGTCGCCATGGCCCTGACCCGACGCGCACTGCTGCGAACCGGCGTCACCGTCGGCCTGTCCGGAGCGAGCCTGCCCGCGCTGACCGGTTCCGCGCACGCGAGCCCAGCCGTCCCGATCATCGCCACCTGCGTCGACTGGGGCGCCCGCCCGCCCGCGGCGCCCATCGAGGTCCTCGACCGCAAGCCCGCCTACATCGTCGTGCACCACACCGCGACGGAGAACAGCGACGACTTCTCGCTGGAGCACGCCTACGCCCTCGTGCGGCACATCCAGAACCTGCACATGGACACGCGCGGCTGGATCGACAGCGGCCAGCAGCTGACCAACAGCCGCGGCGGCCACCTCGCCGAGGGCCGCCACCGCACCCTCGAAGTGCTGGGCAACGGCACGAAGCACGTGCTGGGCGCCAACGTCGCCAATCACAACAGCGAGGTCTTCGGCATCGAGAACGAGGGCATCTACACCGATGTCGACGTGCCCGCGCCGCTGTGGGACTCGCTGGTCGGCCTGGTCGCCTACGTCGCGCGGCAGTACGGCATCGCGCCCGCCGAGATCCGCGGCCACCGGGACTTCAACAGCACCGAGTGTCCCGGCAACGTCCTCTACGCACGCCTACCGGAGCTACGGCAAGCGGTGGCGGCCCAACTCGGCCAGTCCGTCGCCCCGCGCGAAACCTGGCCGCTGCTGAAACCCGGCGACACCGGCCCCCGCGTCCTCGCCGCCCAACACCTCTTACGCGACCGCGGTAAGACCGTCACTCCTGACGGCGTCTTCGGCGAAGAGACAGCCGCGGCGATGCGCGAGCTGAGCGTCCAAGCCGGACTCCCCTACGACCCGTGCTACGCCAGCCGCCATGCCGACGAGCGCCACCTCATCGGCGCGGGCGCCTGGCCCACCCTCATCCGCCCGGTCGACCTCGCCGACACCAGCGAGGCCGCCAAGGCCGCCCGCGCGCTGACCGGCCGACGCGCGGGCCGGATCGAAGCCCGCGACTGGCCCGGTTTGCTCGCGCGGTAAGCGGAAATCCGTCACCCGATGGAATGGTCTTGGGCCGCCACGCCCGATCGGCGGTGCGGGCGGCGGGGTGAGCTGTCAGCATGCCCAGTCATGGTCGAACCCCATAACCCATTCCGCGCCCTCTACCCGGGCGCCGACACGATGATCGGAGACCCGGCGAGCGTGGGCCGATGGACGCGCGGCCCGGCGGGTCCGCCGCTGGCTCCGGTCTGGAGCAAGGCCGTGCACGTCCCCTCCGAGGTCGCCATCCGCGCCACCTCGGCCCTCGTCCCGGCTCTCCGGACTTCCGCGCGCAACGGCTGAACGACGACGGCCGCTTCCGGGACTCCCGGAAGCGGCCGTCGCGGTCCTGGCCTCAGCCAACCCGGCGGCGGTAAGCGCGCAACGCCAGCGGGAAGAACACCGCGGCGATCGCGATAGCCCACAAGAAGGCCCAAGCCGCGTCGCCGACCCACTCTCCGCCCAAGAGCAGACCGCGGCCCGCGTTGGTCAGGTGCGTGACCGGGTTGATCTCCACCCAGCCGCGCAACCAGCCCGGCATGGTGGCCGCGTCCACGAAGACGTTGCTGCCGAAGGTGAGCGGGAAGATGAACGCCACCAGCGTGCCCGGCACCGCCTGCGGGCTCTTGACCAGCATCCCGACGAACACCGACACCCAGCACAGGCAGAGCCCGAACAGGATCATCAGCACGATCGCGATGAGGAACCGCCCCGGATCGGTCTGCACCCGGAAGCCGAGGATCATCGCGAAGCCAATGAGGACGGTCAGGGTGACGACGAACCGCACGACGTCGCCGAGGACCGCGCCGATCAGCGGCGCCGAGCGGGCGATCGGCATGCTGCGGAACCGGTCGAACACGCCCTTGGTGATGTCGGTGTTCAGCGCCATGCCGGTGCCCAGGCTGGCGAACGCGATGTTCTGCACCATCAGGCCGGGCAGCAGCAGTTGCAGGTACTCGCCGGGGCTGCCCGCGAGCGCGCCGCCGAACAGGTACACGAACAGCAGCAGGAAGATGATCGGCTGCAGCGTCACGTCCAGCAGCGACTCGGGGTTCTTGCGGATCTTGGTGACACTACGGCCAGCCAGCGCGAGCCCGTGCCGGACGGTCGCGGACGGTCCGATGTGGAGGGTCGTCATGCCGCGCTCCCTTCGATGGCCGGGACGCGGCCGGTCAGCGTCAGGAACACCTCGTCCAGGCTGGGCAGGCGCAGCGCGAGTTCGTCCGCGGTGATGCCCGCCTCGTCCAGTCTGCGGACCAACGCGGACAGCAGCATCGGGTTGTCCACCGGGCTGGAGAGCACCCCGGTCTCCTTGTTCACTAGCGGGTCAGCCCCGGTGAGCTGCCGCAGGATCGCGGCGACGGCGTTGCCGTCCGCGGCGAGCGTGGGGCGCACCTGCAGGCTCTGGCCGCCGGTGCGGCGCTTGAGCTCGTTGGGCGTGCCCGCCGCGATGACCTTGCCGTGGTCGATCACCGTGATCAGGTCGGCCAACTGGTCGGCTTCCTCCAGGTACTGCGTGGTCAGCAGGACGGTCACGCCGTCGTCCACCAGCCCGCGGACAGTAGCCCACACCTCGTTGCGGCTGTGCGGGTCGAGGCCGGTCGTCGGCTCGTCCAGGTACAGCACCTCCGGGCGGCCCACCAGGCTCGCGGCCAGGTCGACGCGCCTGCGCATACCGCCGGAGTAGGTCTTCACCCCGCGGGACGCGGCGTCGGTCAGCTCGAAGTTCGCCAGCAACTCGGCCGCCCGCGCCTTCGCCGCTGCCTTCGACAGGCCCAGCAGCTTCCCGATGAGCACCAGGTTCTCCGTGCCGGACAGATCCTCGTCCACCGACGCGTACTGCCCGGTCAACCCGATCAGCCCGCGCACCGCGGTCGCCTGCCGCACCACGTCGTACCCGCCGACCCGGGCCCATCCCTCGTCGGCCCGCAGCAGTGTCGCCAGAATCCGCACGGCGGTCGTCTTCCCCGCCCCGTTCGGCCCGAGCACCCCGAGGATCTTCCCCGCGGGCACGGCCAGGTCGACACCGTCGAGCGCCCGGGTGTCGCCGAACCGTTTCACCAGCCCCTCGGCCTCGATCGCATAAGTCATAGGTCCCCCTGATGTCTCTCTTTGCGATCCAGCGTCCACGGCCGCGCTGTCAGCCCCCGCACGCGACGCTGTCAGCGCTGTCGCCGCGTGACAGCGGTTGACAGCCGCTGGTCAGGCATGCTGGTCACATGGCGCAACGGCGAGCTGAGGAGCGGTGTGCGTAGACAGCCCACCGCGACCGACGACCTGGACCCTGAACCGCTCCGGCGGCGGCGCAGGCGCGGAGTCACGGCTTTCCTGGTCCTGTTAGTCCTGCCGCTACTCGCCATCTGCGTGCTGCGGCTCGGCCGGATCGACGGCAACCGGTTTACCGTCGCGGCGTTAGCCCTGACCCCTTATGTCGCGGGGTACGGACTACTCGTGACCCTCTTGGCGCTGGTTCTCCGCCGCGCCCTGATCACCCTGGTCGCCCTAGTGCTGACCGCGTCCCTGTCGATCCTGCTGATCCCCCGCCTCCTGGCCGACGGCGACCCGATCCCCGAGGGCCAACACCTCCGCGTGTTCTCCGCGAACCTGCTCCTGGGCCGAGCCGACCCGACCACCGTCGTCCGGCTCATCCGCGACACCCAGGCGGACCTCGTCACCCTCCAGGAACTCACCCCACAAGCCATGGCCGCCTTGGACCGCGCCGGCCTAGCTGACCTGCTGCCCTACCGCGTCCTCCGCACCCGCCCCGGCGGCGAGGGCAGCGGCATCCTGGCCCGCGTCCCACTGCGACAGATCGTGCTGGTGCGGGACCGCATGTCGTTCGAGCAACCCGCAGCCGTAGTGGACCTTTCCGGCCCGGTGGACATCGAGATCCTCTCGGTGCACACCATCCCACCCGTCCCCAACGCCACCGCCAGACACCGCTGGACCCAGGAACTGGCCGCCATGCCCACCCCCGACCCCCGAGGCCGCCCCCGAATCCTCTCGGGTGATTTCAACGCCACCCTCGACCACCGCGCCCTCAACGACCTCATGGATCGGGGCTACTACGACGCAGCGGAACTCGCAGGCGAAGGACTACGCCCCACCTGGTCCCAACCCCCCTTCGGCCCCCCAGTGACCATCGACCACATCCTGGTAGACCGCCGAGTAGGCGTCACCACAGTCGCCGTCTACGACCTCCCCGGCAGCGACCACAACGCCGTCCTCGCCGAACTGGCCCTCCCCTCAGCCCCGCGAAACTAGCTCCCAACGGGAGAAAGCAGCACACCCGCCCCGGCCGATGCGCACCCGGATCCGCCAGTGCCCGCCGATCTCCCGACCACCCATGATCGCGAGTTATCCACAGCCCCGACGCACCCTCTTCCTCTCGCTGACCTGGGCCGATAGACTGGAGCAGGGCCCGGCCCCCAGGGCGGGTGGGGTTTGTTGTGGGGGCTGTGGGGCTGGCGAATGACGATCTTTCGCGGGCTCGGTGCGGCCTGCTCACCTGCCAGCCGCACCGAAGATTCGCCAGGGCGCTCGACAGGGCGGCGCAGCGCCCTTGCCCAAGCTGCCAACCGCACCTGAAGCAGCCAGATCCCCGACGCAGGTGGACAGCACACCCCGCCTATTCACCAGGCCGAGTCCGCGCTCGTCAGATGCTGGAAGCAGTAGAAGCGGCGAACCCGCCCTCCTGCCAACCGCACCCAAAGTTGCCAGGCCCCCGGTGAGAACGCACCCGCGAACCCACCCTCCCACCAGACAGCATCAAAGCCGCCAAGTGCCAGATGGACGAGCGGGACAGCGAACCCGCCTACCTGCCAGCCGCGCGGCTCTGCCAGGTGCCCGGGGCTGAACAGAGAACCAGCCCCCTACCAGCAGGAACCCGAATCTGCCAGGTGCTCGATGGGGTGGAGTGGTTTCTTCGGGGGAGAAGGAAGATCGCTAAGCTGGCTCCGCGCGTGTGAGGCCGGAGGCTTCCCACCCGTCTTTCACACGGCGATCTTCCTTCATAGGGGCCCCGAAGAAACCACTCCACCCCATCGAGCGGACCCACGAAACCCAGCCCACGGAACCCCATCGAGCAGACAGCCAGCCCAAGACCGTCACAACCGAGACTGAATCCCAGACAGCGCCTCAACAGCCCCCATAGCAAGCGAAACCCCGCGCCCATGCCGAACCTCAGGCTCACGCGGATTGATCCGAATCAGATTCCCCGTAGCGGCACTGGCCAACTCAGCATGCCGACGAACAGTCGACACCGCGGTCCCCGCCCCAATCTCCACAACCACCAGGTTCCGCCCATGCTGAGCCCGCCGCCAAGTCATCAGGGCGTCAAGAGCCGTCTGGCTACGGTCAGGAACCCAATGCGCGTCACCGAACATGAGGATGTTCGGCCGCGCCAAGCTGCCACAATCCGGGCACTCCGGCAGCGGCCCGACAGCGCGCAGAGTCTCCGGGTCGACCTCGATGTCATCCCCCGCGGGCCACACCTCGTGCCTGCACGGAAGGGTGCACTGGAGGTGGTGGATAGAACCGTGCACTTCGGCGACGTCGGCGAAGCCCGCCTTCTGGAACTGCCCGTCAACGTTCGACGTGAACACCCGCGCGTCCCATTTGCGCAGGATCTCGAAGCCCGAATGCGGCACCGTCGCGCGGTACAGGGCCAGCCGGTGCCCGTAGAAGCCCCACGCCAGTTCCGGGTCGTGCGCGAAGTGCACCGGATCGGCCAGTTCCTCGAACCGCAGCCCCAGCCGCGCGTAGGGCGGGTAGGCGCGCCAGAAGCCTTCGCTGCCGCGGAAGTCGGGCAGGCCGGAGTCGACGCCCATGCCCGCGCCCGCGCAGACCAGGACGGAGTCGGCGGCGGCCACCATGGCCGCCGCCTGGTCGAGCGCGTCGGTCATTCGGCCGCGCGGGGGCCCGCGGTGTGCACGACCTCGAACTCCAGGAGGCTGGAGCCGGTGCCGACCGGCTTGGCGCGCTCGCCGGAGTGGGCTTCCTTGGCCGAGCCGCCCATCCACGCCTGGAAGTGCTCTTCGGTCTCCCATCGGGTGTAGACGAAGTAGCGGGTCTCGCCCGAGGTGGGGCGCAGCAGCTCGAACCCGAGGAATCCGGGCTCGCCTTCGACGGCGCCCAGGCGCGCGGCGAAGCGCTTCTCCAACTCGGGTCCGGCGCCCTCGGGCACCTCGATCGCATTGATCTTCACGACTGCCATGCCGTCAGCCTACTGGCGCAGCGGCCCCGGGTAGAGGAACTCGTCGGCGGGTTTGGCCGCCTGGTGGAACCAGGCGTCGAAGAAGCGGCTCAGGTCCTGGCCCGCGACCTGCGCGGCCATGGCCTCGAACTCCGCCCAGGACGCGTTGCCGTCCTTGTGGGTCGCGGTCCACTTCTTGAGGAGCTCGTCGAACTTGGGGTCGCCGATCTGCCTGCGCAGGGCGTGGATGGCGAGCTGGCCCTTGTCGTAGACGGCGGTGAACTCGTTGCCCGCGCCCATGTCGACCAGTTTGCGGTTCCAGTAGCGGGGGCGTTCGGCGTTGCGGGCCACCTGGGTGCGGTAGCGCTGGTCGAGGTTCTCGCTGTCCTTGGCTTCGGCCCACATCCACTGCGAGTAGGACGCGAGGCACTCGTTGAGGCAGATGTCGGACCAGTTCTTGACCGACACGCTGTCGCCGAACCACTGGTGGGCCTGCTCGTGGACGACGACTTCCAGCTCGGCCCACTTGGCGTAGATGGGCCGTCCCTGGGTTTCCAGAGAGAACGGCATGTTCTCGTTGAGGAAGATCCCGCCCGCCGCGCTCTGCGGGTACGGGCCGAACTTCTCGGTGAGGAACGCCAGCACCTCCGGCATCCGCGCCTGGATGGGCTTCTTGTCCTCAGCGCCGGGGGCGTAGGCGTTGACCACGGGGGTGCCGTCGGGCAGCGCCGACCGCTCGAAGGTCCACTTGTCGATGCCGACGGTGGTCAGGTAGGGCGCGATCCGGTTCGGCTCCACCCAGGTGTGGGTGGTCCAGCCCGCGTCGGTCACCGGCGGTTCTTCCCGGCCGTTGGAGATCACGCTCCAGCCCTCGGGCACCCGCGCCGACAGGCGGAAGGTCGCCTTGTCCAGCGGGTGGTCGTTCACCGGGAACCAACTGCTCGCCGAGTGCGGCTCCCCGGCCACGAACGCGCCGCCGGAGGTGGCGATCTGCCAGCCGCCCTTGCCCAGCGGCGTGTCCTTGCCCGCCTCGGGGACGCCCGCGTACTTGACCCGGGCTTGGAACGACGCGGCCTTGGCGACCGGCGCGGCCGGGGTGACGACGAGTTCGTGCTCGCCCGCGCGGGCGAAGGTCGCCGCCGCGCCGTCGACCTCGACCGAGGCGACCTCGAAGCCGGTGAGGTCCAGGTTGAACCGGGACAGCGCGTCCGCCGCGGTCGCGGTGACCGTCGTGTCGCCTTCCAGCCGCTTGGTAGACGGGTCGTAGCTGATGCTCACCGCGTAAGAGGTGACGTCGTAGCCGCCGTTACCGTCGTCCGGGTAGTACGGGTCGCCGATGCCCTCGGCGCCGACACCGCCAGTCACCTGGGGTTTCGGCTCGGGTGGCGCCGGGGACGTCGTCGGGGCGGGTTCCTCGGCGACGTTCGTGCAGGCCGTGAACGCGGTCGCGGCCAGCAGGACGCAGACGAGGCGAGGGGACATCGAGCACTCCAAGCTGGTCGGGGCCCCCATCATGACCCGTGCCCTGTGTAGCCGGAGTTGCCTCGGGCACACTCGGGCCATGAGCAGGCCGCACGTGGTCGAGTTCGGCGGCGACGGGCCGCCGATCCTGCTGTTGCACGCCCTGATGGGCCGGGCCAGCACGTGGTGGCCGGTCGCCCGGTGGCTCACCGCGTACGGCCGGGTCGTCGGGCTCGACGCGCGCGCCCACGGCCGCAGCCCGCACCGCGGCGGGCAGTGGCGCACCCCGGACTTCGTGGCCGACGCCGCCGAGCTGGTCGCCGGGTTCGGCGAGCCCGCCGTGGTCGTCGGGCACTCCATGGGCGCGCTGCACGGCATCGTCCTCGCCGCGGATCACCCGGACCTGGTGCGCGCCTTGGTTGTCGAGGACGCGGGCGTCGACCTGCGCGGGCGCACCGTGGACGGCTGGCGGGAGCTGTTCGAGGCGTGGCCGGTGCCGTTCCCGTCGTTGGCGCACGTGCGCGAGTTCTTCGGGCCCGCGGGCGCCTACTTCGCCGAGTGCGTCGAGGAACGCGCGGACGGCTACCACCTGATCGCCGACGTGGACGAGTTGTTCGAGATCGCCGCCGAGTGGGGCGGGCGGGACTACTGGGAGTTCGTGGAGCGGGTGCGGTGCCCGGTGCTGGCGATCGAGGCCGAGCACACGGTGATGCCGCCCGGCCAGCAGGCGGAGATCCCCGCCCGCGCTCCCGGCGGCGGGAAGCACCTGGTCGTGCCGGGCAGCGGCCACCTGGTGCACGACTCCGCCCCGGAGGTTTACCGGGGCGCGGTAGAGGCTTTCCTGTCCGACGTCCTCGGCCGGTGACTACCGCTCGACCAGCACGTCCACCTCGTCGGTGAGAGTGTCCAGGACCGCGACCCGCCGCACCCTGGCCTGAATCGGCTCGACCGGGAACACCGTCCCGAACCCGGTGACCAACTCCGCGTCGCTAACGCCGTGCAGGAGAGCGCAGTGCGGCATCCAAGAGCCGGGCAGGTAGTACGCGTTCGGATTGCGGACCTTGCCCGCGAGCACGTCATGCACCGCCGAGTGCACCGCCAAGAGCTCGCCGTCAGTCACCGCGGCCAGCATGAGCACGTTCTCACTGGTGGAGAACGTCGACAACGCGGAAAGCCACATGCTCGGCACGGACAACACCCCAAGATCGGCCTTTAACGCCGCCCGAGTCTTCCGCGGAATCTCCGACGCCACCGCGAACGCCACATGCGGTGGAAACTTCCGCTCCGACGGCAGCCCAGCCGCGTCCAGCTTGCCCCACAGCGCCCGCACGGCCGCGTCGGCCCGATCATCGAAGGTCACCACCACGGCCTGTGCCATGCCGGTAAGCCTGCCACCCGCCCGAAGCGGTCTTCAGGCCCCCGTGGCCTTTGTCCGCTCGATCTCGCCGTCCACCAACTCCCGCACCCCGTCGGCGACCTGCGTCAACCGCACCAACATGTCGAGGTAGCGCTCCCGCGCTTCCTCGGTCGGCTGCCGGTCAACCTCCCGCGCGGCGAGCATTACGGACGCGTCCAGGTTGTCGGCCCTGTCCCGCAACTGCCCCAGACTGGCCCGCCAACGCCCAGCCTCGTCCGCCTGCTCATGCCGCCACTCCGGCGTCCCCTCCACGGTCACACCGCGAGCGTAGGCGCACCCACCCGCCTCCCGCACGGCTTCCCCCAAACGCCCCGTCGCCGGATCCCCCCGTGGCTACCACCGGATTCCGCATCAACGGATTCCACCAGGGGCCACGACATGGAGTGGGTAGACATGGACGGCCTGGCCAAGAACATGAGCAAGTTCTCCGCCAGCGCCAGAGCAGGCGAGTTCACCGTCAACCAACACGGCGGCGACGCCATCCTGGCCGCCATCCGCGAGATGCGGAGAACATCCCTGAACTTTGCCAGTTGAGTGAGGAAGCCCTGGTCATCGGTGGCGACCTGCACCAGGTACGGCGCCATGATCTTGGCGTTGTTGCTGCTGCCCAGCTTGGGCTGCTGGGCAAGCGGACTACGGTGTCGGCCTTGGCATCCGGGACAACCAGGGCATCGGTGAGTTCGACACCTCACTGGGCGCGGCCACCGACACCACCATCGGTGGTAGGCCCGCCAAGCAGCAGCACTCCAAAACCGGGTCCTGTGTCATCGCCGTGTCGGTCACCGACACCGCTCGTGTCGATGTGATCGCCACTGCGGGCGACTTTGCTGAGGGCTGCCGGATCGGCACCCAGGTTGCCGAGGCCGTAGCCGCCCAGCTTCCCTGACCCGGGTCAGGCCGGGGCGGGGCGTCCGACGGCTCGGCGTAGTTCGGTGAGGGCGGTTTCGCGGTCGAGGGCTTGGCCCGCGGTGAAGGCGGCGGTGCGGGCTTCTGGTCCCAGGGCGGCGTCCAGGTTGGCGATGAGGTCCACCAGCTCTGGATTGCCCAGGTCGGGGGCGCCGCGCAGGGCCGCGCCGACGCCGAGCATGCGGGCCGCGGCCAGTGCCTCGCCGCGGGCGGACAGGGCTTGGGCGGCTTGTTCGCCGATGGCGCCGATCAGGGGCATGTCGGGGATGTCCTCGACGCTGGTCAGGGCGTTGGCGAGGTGGGTGAGGGCGGTGTCCGGGTCGTTCTCGGCGAGGGCGAGTTGGGCGCGGACGCTCGCGTACAGCGCGTCCCAGTGCGGTGACTGGCGGGGGACCACGGCCAGCAGCGTCTGGCCTTCGGACAGCAACTCGCGGGCTTCGGCCAGGTCGCCGCGCAGGCGCAGGAGGCTGGACAGCCAGCCGAGGATGAGCGCGAGGTTTTCCCGGGAACCGCTGTCCCGAGCCGCCCGCAGGGCCGCTCGGAGGTCGCGTTCCGCGCCGTCGAGGTCGCCCGCGCGGCCGCGTTGGACGGCGAGGCGGCCGAGCATTCCGGGCAGTTCCTCGGTCGCGCCGAGTTCGCTGACCAGGCGGACGGATTCCTCGTACGCGGCGACGGCGCCAGCGTGGTCGCCGCGCAGGGAGCGCCGTTCGGAGACCTGGCCGATGGCCATCGCCTGCCCCCAGCGGTCGCCCAGGTCGCGGAAGACCGCCAGGGCGCGTTCGGCCTCTGCTTCGGCTTCGGCGAGTTCGCCCAGGTTCTCCAGGAGGAACGCGGTGCCGAGCCGGACCAGGCCGCGCGCCCACGGGTCCGGGTGGGTCGCGCCTCGGCGCAGGCCGTCGCGGGCGTCCTCGACGTCGCCACTGAACGCGGCCAGCATGGGTTCGAGCATGGCCATCATCGGGACGTGGGTCATGGCGTCGGTCGCGGCCAGGTCGGCGCGCAGCTCGCGGATGGTGTCGAGGTCGGGGATGCCCGCCGCCTGGCCGAACGCGGCCATGGCGCGCAGCGCGGCCCGCGCGTACCCGGGCGCGGGGCCGGGGACCGCGTTGACCTGGGTAATCAGGTTCAGCGCCTCCCGGTGGTGCCCGCTGAGCATCCAGAACCAGCCCGCGCTCAGCGCCAGCCGGTGCGCGAGGTCCGCGTCGCCCATGGCCACCGCGTAGTGCAGCGCGGCCAGCATGTTCTCGTGGTCCGCGGCGATCCGGGCGAGCCAGACGACCTGCTCCGGGCCGCGCAGGTAGGTCTCGGCCTGTTCCAGCAGCGCGAGGAAGTAGTGGCTGTAGCACTCGCGGACCCGCTCGGTCTCGCCCGCCTCGGCCAGCCGCTCGGCGGCGTACGCGCGGACGGTTTCCAGCATCCGGTACCGCACCTGCCCGTCCCGGCCCTCGGCCGCGTGCGCGATCGACTTCTCGACCAGGGACGCGAGCACGTAGACAGTGTCGTCGCTGTCCTCGGCGGGCAGCTCACTGTCGGCGGCGACGGCGGTGACCGCGTCGGCGGTGGCCCCGCCGGGAAACACCGACAGGCGTGCGGCGAGCACCCGCTCGGGCTTCTCCAGCAGCTCCCAGCTCCACTCGACCACCGCCCGCAGCGTGCGGTGCCGCGGCAGCGATGTCCGGCTGCCACCGGTGAGTAGCCGGAACCGGTCGTCGATGCGCTCGGCGATCTGGTTGACCGTCATCGAGCGCAGCCGGGCGGCGGCCAGCTCCAGCGCCAGCGGGAGCCCGTCGAGCCTGCGGCAGACCTCGGCGACGGTCGCGGCGTTGCGATCGTCCACTGTGAACCCCGGGCTCGCGGACGCGGCCCGGTCGGCGAACAGCCGCACGGCTTCGGCCGCCGTCACCGCCGCCACCTCGGCGTTCTCGGCGGGCAGCGCCAGCGGCCCGACCGGGAACACGACCTCGCCGGTGATCGCCAGCGGCTCCCGGCTCGTGGCCAGCACCCGCACCCCCGGGCACCGCGCCAGCAGCGCGTCGGCGAGCCGCGCCGCGGCGCCGATCAGGTGCTCGCAGTTGTCCAGGACCAGCACGCCCCGCTGCGGGTACAGCACCTCGGCCAACCGGTCGAGCACGTCGACCGGCCGCGGCGCGCCCGCGCCGGGCGGCTCCATCAGCGGGGTCTCCCGGACTCCGAGCGCGCCGAGGACCGCGGCGGCCACGTCCTCGCCGCTGGTCACGCCCGCCAGCTCGACCAGCCACGCGGTCTCGTCCCGCGCGGCGATCACCTCCCGCGACAGCCGCGTCTTCCCCGCGCCGCCCGGCCCGACCAGCGTCACCAGCCGGGTCGTCGCCAGCAGCCGCGACACCTCGGCCAGCTCTGCCTGCCTACCCACGAAACTGGTAAGCGCCACCGGCAGCCGCCGCCCCGGCGCCCGCGCCACCTCGCCGCGCAACACGGCCACGTGCAGGTCACGCAGCTCCGCGGATGGCTCGACCCCTAGTTCATCGACCAGCGCCCGCCGCGCCCGCTCGTACTCCGCGAGCGCTTCCGCCTGCCTGCCCGCGAGCGACAGCGCGTGGATGAGCAACGCGGCCGGGCGCTCGCGCAGTGGGTGTTCGGAAACCAGGGTCCGCAACTCGATGATCGCTTCGACGTGGCGTCCGGCGCGTATCTCGGCGTCCAGCCGGTCTTCCTGGGCCGCTGTCCGCAGCTCTGTTAGCCGGGCTATCGCTGGGGCGGCAAATGGTGCTTCCTCCAGGCCGGTAAGCGCGTCTCCTCGCCAGAGGTCTGTCGCTTGCCTGAGGAGGTCCGCCGCCTTGGTCGCGTCGCCGTCGCGCAGTGCCGCTCTGCCTTGGGCGGCCAGGTGCTCAAAGCGGATCGCGTCCACGTCGTCGCCGGTGATCAGGAGGCGGTAGCCGGCCGGGTGCGACTCCAGGACTTCGCCCGCCTCTGGGCGCAGGGCTCTGCGCAGCCGGGAGACGAGCGATTGCAGGGCGTTGGTGGTCGGCGACTCGGTTTTCCAGAGGTCGTCTATGAGGACGGTGGCGGGAACGGCTTGGCCCGGGGTCAGCGCCAGTCGGGCCAGCAGCATCCGCAGCCGGAGACCGCCTGGCTCGATCCAGTGGCCGCTGGCGCCCTGGACGCAGAGGGGGCCGAGCATCGCAACCTGCACGGGATCAGCCTGTCAGAGTTCGGCCGGTGCGTGCTCTGGGTTTCCGCCCTCTGCGGAGGCGCCCGACGGGACCGGTGTCACTGGAGCATCAGCACGGCTTGCAGGTGTCCCACCAGTGCGCCGATGGTGGCGCCGACGGCTATCAGTTTCCATTCGTCCTGGCGGAAGGCGGGGCGCAGCAGGCCCTCGTATTCCTCGCGGGTGAGGCGGTTCATCTTCTCCGCGATGGTGTTGCCGATGTCCAAGGCGCGGGTGGCGTAGGGCTCGGCCTGCAGCGCGGTGGCGTTGAGGCGGGACATCGCCTTGTCGGCGGCCGCGTGTTTGAGTTCTTGGAAGCGGCGGGTGCCGACAGCCACGGCCACCAGGGGTTTGGCGATGCTTGCCTGCTCGTCGACAGTGCGTTCCACGGTCTGGCGGATCATGGACAGCAGGCGGTCCGACTTGGGGTTCCGCAGGATGCCTTCCACGATGTTGGGGACGGTCATCACCTCGCGGGCGATCAGGGCGCCGTACTGCTTGGCCACCTCGGCGCGCCTGCGTTGGAACACGCCCTGGAAGGGGAACAGGCCGAGGATTCGGACGGGTTCGCGGGGAAAGAAGACCAGTTTGATGGCCAGCCAGTCGGTGAACCAGCCGATGGCGGCGCCGAAGATCGGCAGGATCAGTGGTTCGCGGGTCAGCGCCCACACCCCGGTCTGGACCAAGCCGAGGGCGAAGCCGAAGTAGATGCCGCAGCGGGCGATGAACGCCATCTCCGGCCGCGAGATGTCCCTGACCAGGCGGACCAGTAGCTCCTTGTCGCGTTCCAGTGCGGTGATCGCGACCTGTTGGACGTCGAGGACCTCGCCGATGTTGGCCTGGATCTCGGCGACGACCCGGCGGACCAGCACGGGGCTGCCTGCCTGCACCTGCTTGACGATCACGTCCTGGGCCAGGACCGGCAGCATCTCCCACAGCTGCGGGTGGTGCTTGGCCATCACCTCGCGGGTGATCTCATCGATGGTGAGCAGCAGCGGGCCCTGGATCTGCCGGGTGATCTCGTCCGGGTCGAGGCGGGCGACGATCTCCCTCGGGTCGACCAGCCTGCTGGTGATCAGCTCGGCGGAGACCCGGATCATCCTGGCCGAGTTGCGCGGGACGACGCCCTGCCAGCCGAGGAACGGTTCGAGGACGCCGACGAACCGCACCGGGCGGAACATCATCTCGATGGCCACCCGCTTGGTGACGTATCCGATGATCGCGGCGACGAACGGCATCGACACGTAGACGAGCCAGTGGGCGGCGAAGTGGTCGAGGATCGAGCCGTTCAAGCACATCCTCCTCGACTGAAACCCGCTAAGAGGCTAACTCAGTGCAGGACCACCAGCACCTGTAGCTCGCCCACGAGGAACCCGATGATCGCGCCCACCGCGATCAGCTTCCACTCGTCCTGGCGGAAAGCGGGCCGTAGCAGGCCCTCGTATTGCAGCGGGGTGAGCTGCTGGATCTGCCGGATGATGGTGTTGCGGATGTCGAGCGCGTCGGTGGCGTAGCCCTCGATGTGCCGGATGGTGTCGGGGATGCGCTCGATCGCGGCGCGCGCGGCCTCCTGCTTCATCTCCTGGTACCGGCGGGAGCCGACGGCGGCCACCACGAACGGCTTCGCCAGGCTCGCCTGGGTGTCGATGGCCCGCTGCACCTCGCGGTGGATCTTGGCGTAGAGGCGGTCCGACTTGGGGCCGGTGAGCACGGCCTCCAGCACGTTCGCCACGGTCAGGATCTCGGTGGCGATCAGGTCGCCGTAGTCGCGGGCGACCTCCATGCGGCGCTTCTGGAACATGCCCTGCCAGGTCACCAGGCCGAGGAACCGCTTGGGCGCGCGCGGCAGGAAGATCATTTTCAGGGCGAGCCAGTCGGTGAGCCAGCCGGTGATGCCACCGAAGATCGGCATGATCCACGGGTTCTTTGTCAGCGCCCAGGCGACCACCTGGATCAGGCCGATGACCAGTCCGAACCAGATCCCCGAGTGCGCGATGAACCGCATCTCCGGCCGCGCGGTGTCGCGGATGAGCCGGTTGAGCATGGCCTTGTCGCGCACGAGGCTGCGCACGGCCATGTCCTTGACGTCGAGGACGTCATCGATGTTCTCGGCCAGGTCCCGCATCAGCTTCTCGACGATGCGCGGCCCCTCGGCCCGCACCCTGGCCAGGATGAGCCGCTGCGCCTGCTGGGGCATCAGCTCCCACAGGTTCGGCTGGTAGCGGGCGAGCAGGTCCTGGGTGATCTCGTCCACGGCCCGCTCGATCGGCTCCCGCAATTCCGCGATGACCTGCTTCGGGTCGAGCCGGGCGAAGATCTCCTTCGGGTTGATCAGGTTGGTGGTCATGAGCTCCATGGCCACGCTCGCCATGCGGTGCGCGTTGCGCGGAATGACCCCCTGCCATCCCACGACCCCGACGCCGACGAACTCCAGCGGCTGGAACATCATCTCGATGGCGGCCCGCTTGGTCACGTAGCCGATGGCGGCGGCGATCAGCGGCATCGACAGGTAGACGTGCCAGTGCGCCCCGAAGTCGGCCACGATGCCCTGCCAGTCCACCCGCTCACCCCTCTCACCGTCCCCGACCAGCATCTGAGCATCCCACAGCCCGCTGGGCGCTCCAGGGCGAGACAGTACGGGTCGGCCCCACGACAGTGGCTCGCCCGGACAGGTAACCGACCGGCGAAATTGTCACTGATCGTGCGCCGGACCGGGGTTCGTCCGCTGTTTGTGGTGTTTTTCAGGTTCTATCGAGCGCCGCTGGACAACCCTATGCGGGCATTGCGAACACAAACGCCTGCTGGTTGCATGGGTATTGCCGCCAGCGAATAGGCAGGTGTCATTCGGCAGGTGTCATCCGGCTCGATGAAAGGGAAACGCTCGATGCTGAAGAGAATGCTCAAGGTCGCCTCGGTGACGATACTCGCGGTCATCGCCGTACTGGCTCCGACCGCGGTCGCCGTGGCGGAGCCAGTGGCGCCGCCCGCCGTTTCGGCGGTATCCGACACCACGGTCGACTTGGGCGGAGTGAATCTCAAGTCGTACTGCCAATACCACGGGTTTGACGACGTCACCCTCCTGCCGCCGAAGGACGTGTACAGCTGGCGCTGTCACCTCGACGGCGAGGTCTACGGGATCGACATGTACGACGCCTGCTGGTGGCAGTACCGCAGGCCCTCCCGGCCTGACTTCTACGAGTTCAAGGACCCCTATTCCTGGTACTGCTGGATCTAGTTTCTAGTTCGCCCGCGCGGTAGTCGCACCGCCACGAGAGCACAGGTCAGGGCAAGTCGGCCGATCCGCCCGTTCGGGCGGGTCGGCCGGCGTCGTTTCGGGCCCGGCTGCCCGATCGAGGTAACCCACTAGTGGTGGCCCCTGAACTGGCTACCGGGCTGAACTCGATCACTATTCGTGATCACCGCCGTCCGCCGTCCGAACGTCCACAAGGGACTGCGGCTTTTTCGCTCCCTTTAGGGCAGCCCCAAAACGGGCATTGCGACTACTGAAAACGATCTCCTATATTCGGAGGGCTGCCGACGGAAAAGCGTCCGGCGTCAGCATCACGCGTCCGGAAAAGAAAGGGAACAGCTCGATGTCGCACAGAATCGTGAAAATGTTCTCGGTAGCGGTGGCCGCCCTCGTGTGCGCCCTCGCTCCCGCCGTCGCCTCGGCCGAGGAGGCCCCGGCGCCGCCCAGCGCCGTCGAGACCACGGCGCTGCAGGACGACGTCTACCTGGGAGTGATCGACCTCCAGGCCTACTGTCGGCACTTCTACGGCGGCGACGTCTTCCTGAAGGACGCGCGCAGCGTGTACGGCTGGGAGTGCCGCTACAACGTCAACGAGCGCATCCCGATCAACATGTACGCCGCCTGCCAGCTCCAGTACCGGGAGCCGTGGGCGCGGCCCGGCTTCACCGACCGCCGCAACGCCTACAGCTGGTTCTGCTACCTCTCCACCGACTAGCCACGTTCCGCGGTCGACCCGTCGAGGCCCGATATCCACCGGCGTCCCACGCCG
Source organism: Actinokineospora sp. NPDC051303 (assembly GCF_055586285.1). Classification (NCBI taxonomy): domain Bacteria; kingdom Bacillati; phylum Actinomycetota; class Actinomycetes; order Pseudonocardiales; family Pseudonocardiaceae; genus Actinokineospora; species Actinokineospora sp. NPDC051303. The sequence continues at coordinate 131,605 of NZ_JBVJIN010000005.1, read as the reverse complement.
TGGGTCTCGGGCTTCCGGTCAGAACTGGTAGTACAGGAACGGGCTGAACGTCCCCGTCGCCACCAGGATCGCCGCCCACAGCATGCCCGGCACCATCACCGTGACCCGCAGAATCCGCGCCGTCCGGCTGCGGGAGGACTCCAGCAGGGGACCGGTCACCGGGCTCGCGGGCAGGAGGAAGATGATCGCGGCCAGCGCCAGGGTCACCAGCACCTGGTTGCCCAGCGCCGCGTCGACCTGGTCGGTCAGGCCGGTGAAGTCCGGCAGCAGCATGTGGCCGATCATCACCAGCGCCTGCCCCATGTCGGCGGCGCGGAAGAACACCCACCCGAACACCACCAGGACCAGGGTCAGGGCGCGCCTGCCGATCCGTCGCCACGGGTTGGCAGGCGCCCGGTCCAGCCCGTAGCCGCGCTCGATGACCAGCAGCGCGCCGTGGTAGAGCCCCCACACCAGGAACGTCCAGTTCGCGCCGTGCCACAGGCCGGTCAGCACGAACACGATGCTCAGGTTCCGGTAAGTGCGCCCCGCGCCCTGGCGGTTGCCGCCGAGCGGGATGTAGACGTAGTCGCGGAACCAGCGCGACAGCGACATGTGCCAGCGCCGCCAGAACTCGGTGATCGTCACCGCCGAGTACGGGCGCGCGAAGTTCTCCGGCAGCCGGAACCCGACCATCCGGCCCAGCCCGATCGCCATGTCCGAGTAGCCGGAGAAGTCGAAGAACAGTTGGAGCGTGTACGCCACCGCCCCCAGCCACGCCACCGCGAACGTCATCTGGTTGGCCGGGGTGTCGAAGCACTGCTCGACCAGCGGACTCAGCGAGTCCGCGACGATCACCTTCTTGCACAGCCCCAGCGCGAACCTCGGGAACCCCGACGCCACATCGTCCAACCGGTGCGTCCGCTGCTGCGGCAGCTGGTCGGCAAGCTCCCGGTACCGCACGATCGGCCCAGCCACCAGCTGCGGGAACATCGCGATGTACGTGACGAACGCGACCGGGTCCCGCAGCGCGGGCCGCTCCCCCCGGTAGATGTCCACCACGTACGAGATGTGGTGGAAGGTGTAGAACGAGATCCCGATCGGCAACAGCAGGTGCACCACCGGCAAGTCCGCCCCGAACAGCCGCGCGAACCCCGCGATCTGCTCGGTGGCGAACCCCGCGTACTTCCACACCAACAACACCGCGACGTCGAACGCCACGACCGAGACCAACACCCGTCGCCGCCGAGCCCGCCCGGTGTCCCACTCGTCCGGCTCCAGCCACGGCCCCGCCATGAAGTTGACGGCCATCGTGGTCAACAGCAGCAGCGTGCTCGGCCCAGCCCCCGCCGCGTAGAACACGAGACTGGCGACCGCCACAATCCCGTTCCGCCAATGCCGAGGCGAGGCCAAGACGCCGATCAGCACTACTGGCGTGAAGAACCACAGGAACAACGGACTGGCAAACGACATCCTCTGCTCCCTCGGCGATCAACCCCCCGCTGACCTTAGCGACTCAGATACCCCCAGATGGATCAATCGCACCCACCAACCCCCACCTTCACCACCTTGGGCGTCCCCACGTCCCCTTCGAGCACCCCGTCACTGGCCCTGGGCCTGCCGAAATGCGAGGGAAACTCACCGTGAGCCGCTGACTCTCCGGCTCGCGGTCGTGTCGTTCCCCAACTCGTGGGCCTGGTGCTTGTCGGATGCGTGCGGGTACCCCAGGTAAGTCGGTGCGGGGGATCATGGGCGGATGCGCGAGGGGATGCCCGGGGAGTCCGACTCGGTGAACTTGGTGAGCGGGGATGTGGCTGGGCGGTCGGTTCAGGCCGGTCGCATCGAGGGCGATGTGTACCTGGGGACGGGGCCACGGCAGTCCGGGGTGTTGCTGCCGTATCGGTCGTCGGGAGTTCCGTCGCGGACGCATGGGTTTCAGCGGCGGGTGGTGCCGGAGTTGGACGCCCGGGTCGTGGGGTCGGTGGTGTTGTCGGGGTTGGGCGGTGTCGGGAAGACGCAGGCCGCTGCCGACTATGTGGACCGGGTGTGGAGTGCCGGTGAGGTGGAGTTGGCGGGGTGGGTGACCGCGTCATCGCGTGATCGGGTGGTGGACGAGTTCGCCCGGTTGGCCGCTGTTGTGTCGGGTGTGGCCGATGAAGACCCTGCGGTGGGGGTGCGGCGTTTTCTGGATTGGTGCGCCACGACGACCCGGCGGTGGTTGGTGGTGCTGGACGACGTGCAGGACCCTGCTGACTTGACGGGTTTGTGGCCTAGGGGTGGGGCTGGTCGGGTGGTGGCGACCACCCGTCGTAGGGACGCGGTGTTGCGGGCGGCGAATCGGCGGGTGGTGCCGTTGGAGGTGTTCACCGAAGAGGAGTCGGTGGCGTACCTGGGTGAGATGCTGGCCGATCAGCCGCATGTGCTGGACGGCGCTGCCGAGTTGGCGAGCCTGCTGGGGTTTCTGCCGCTGGCATTGGGGCAGGCGGGGGCGTACGTGCTCGACCAGTGCATCACCTGCGCGGAGTACGTGGATCGGTGGCGGGGGCAGCGCCGCACGTTGACCGAGATGTTCCCGCCGGTGGGCGCGTTGCCCGATGAACGAGCGGACACGGTGGCCACGACCTGGGCGATGTCGGTGGATCTGGCCGACAGCATGGCGCCCGTGGGGTTGGCGGGGCCGGTGTTGGCGGTGGCGTCGGTGTTGGACCCCAACGGTGTCCCGCTGTCGGTGTTCACCTCACCCCCGGTTCTGGCGTACCTGAGCACGGGCTCGGGTGAACCGGTGGGGGCCGAGCAGGTGCGGGGTGCGTTGAGTTGTCTGCACCGGTTGAGCCTGATCACCCTCGACACCGCACCGGGCAGGGCTCATGTGGCGGTGCGGGTGCACGCGTTGGTCCAGCACGCTACCCGCGATCGGATCGGTGAGTCCCGGTGGCCGGTGCTGGCCCGAGTGGCTGCCGACGCACTGCTGAAGGTGTGGCCGGAGGTGGAGCGCGACACCGCGCTGGCGGCGGTGCTGCGGGCCAACACCACGGCGTTGGTCACTGTCGCCGGGAACCACCTGTGGCACCCCGACGCACACGGCCTGCTGTTCCGCGCGGGTAATAGTCTGGGCGAGGCCGGACAGGTCATAGCCGCCGTCGCCTACTACGACGACCTGTGCACCACCGCCACCACCCACCTCGGCCCCGACCACCCCGGCACCCTCACCACCCGCCACAACCTGGCCCACTGGTGGGGTGAGGCGGGTGACCCTATCGCGGCGGTGTCCGCGTTGGAGGCGTTGCTCGCCGATCGGTTGCGGGTGTTGGGCCCCGATCACCCTGGCACCCTCACCACCCGCCACAACCTGGCCGATTGGTGGGGTGAGGCGGGTGATCCTGTCGCGGCGGTGTCCGCGTTGGAGGCGTTGCTCGCCGATCGGTTGCGGGTGTTGGGCCCCGATCACCCTGGCACCCTCACCACCCGCCACAACCTGGC
>NZ_JBVJIN010000005.1:30408-128049 GCF_055586285.1 Actinokineospora sp. NPDC051303 | reverse complement strand
GGCCCGGTGGCGGGGTGCAGCGGGTGATCCTGCCGGGGCGGTGACTGCATTGGAGGCGTTGCTCGCCGACATGGTGCGGGTGTTGGGCCCCGATCACCCCCACACCCTCACCACCCGCCACAACCTGGCCCGGTGGTGGGGTGAGGCGGGTGATCCTGTCGCGGCGGTGTCCGCGTTGGAGGCGTTGCTCGCCGATCGGTTGCGGGTGTTGGGCCCCGACCACCCCCACACCCTCACCACCCGTGGCAACCTAGCCGATTGGCGGGGTGCAGCGGGTGATCCTGCCGGGGCGGTGACTGCGTTGGAGGCGTTGCTCGCCGACATGGTGCGGGTGTTGGGCCCCGACCACCCCCACACCCTCATCACCCGTAGCAACCTGGCCTATCGGGATGCGCGGGTCGAGGACCATGACACCGCTCCTTGACACCGGCACGACCGTCGGCGTGGACGAGTCCTCCCGGTCGCCTGCGCGGCGCGGCGTATACCGGGCTGGCACATAAGCCGTGCCGTGCGCCCGCGCGGCAGATCCGGCTTCCTGCCAACCGCACCCAACGCTGCCAGGTGCTCGATGGGGTGGAGTGGTTTCTTCGGGGGAGAAGGAAGATCGCTAAGCTGGCTGCGCGCGTGTGAGGCCGTAGGCTTCCCACCCGTCTTTCACACGGCGATCTTCCTTCGTAGGGGCCCCGAAGAAACCACTCCACCCCATCGAGCCAACCCGCGAAGACTCAGACGCGCCCAGCAGCCCGCCGCCGCCGAGCGACCTCGGCCAGCACAACCCCAGCCGCCACCGAAGCGTTCAGCGACTCCACCCCAGCCGCCATCGGAATCGACACCGTGGCATCGCAGGCTTCCTTCACCAGCCGGGACAGCCCGCGCCCCTCGGACCCGACCACGACCACCAACGGCGACGTCGCCAACTCCAACTCGTCCAGCTCCACCGTCCCGTCCGCGTCCAAGCCGACGATCATCAGCCCCTGCGACGCCAGCGCGCGCAGCTCCCGAGTCAGGTTCGTCGCCACCGCCACCGGCAGCTTCGCCGCTGTCCCCGCGCTGGTCCGCCAAGCGACGGCCGTGATCCCCGCGCTCCGCCGCTGCGGCAGCAGCACCCCGTTGGCCCCGAACGCCGCGGCCGACCGGATCACCGCCCCAAGGTTGCGCGGATCGGTCACCCCATCGAGCGCAACGATCAGCGGAGGCTCACCCGTGCCGACCGCCGCGTCAAGCAAGTCGTCCGGGTGGGCGTACTCATAGGGGGGAACCTGCAAGGCCAAGCCCTGGTGCATCGCGGCGTGAGTCAGCCGGTCCAGCTCCGGGCGGGACACCTCCAGCACGGAGATCCCCCGGTCGGCCGCAAGCTGCACCGCCTCGGCGACGCGGTCGTCCGCGTCGATGCCGATGGCCACGTAAAGCGCCGTCGATGGGACGCCAGCGCGGAGGCATTCCACGACCGGGTTGCGGCCAGCGACCAACTCGTTGACGGGCTTGTCCTTGCTGCCCTGGGTGCGCTTGGCGGCCGCGTTCGCTTTGCGGTAAGCCTTGTGGCCGGGGCGTTCCTCGGCTTTGGGGGTGGGGCCCTTGCCTTCCAGCGCCTTGCGTCGCTGCCCACCGGAGCCGACTACGGCGCCCTTCTTGGTGCCCGGCTTGCGCATCGCGCCCTGGCGCCTGGAGTTCCCTGCCACGTCAGCTGTCCTTCAGTGTCCACAATGGACCGCCGGGGGTGTCCTCGACGGTGACGCCCGCGGTCAGCAGGCGGTCTCGAATCGCGTCGGCCAACGCGAAGTTTCGGTCGGCTCTGGCCCGCTGGCGTTCCTCCAGCAGGTCTTCGACGAGCGCGTCCAGCGCCTGCCGCAGCCCGGTGTCGGCGGCGGAGGTGTCCGACCACTGGGGCGAAAGCGGGTCCAGGCCGAGCACACCGGTCATGCCGCGCACCGCCGCCGCCGCCGCGCGCGCCGTTTCCTCGTCGCCCGCGTCGAGGGCGGTGTTACCGAGGCGGACCGCGTTGTGCACTGCGGCGAGCGCGGCGGGGGTGGCCAGGTCGTCGTCCATGGCGGCGGCGAACTCGGGGCCGGGGGCGCCAGGGGCGACCACGCCGGTCCGCTGCGCGACCTTGCGCAGGAAGTACTCGATGCGCTGGTACGCGCGCACCGACTCGTCCAGGGCGGCCTCGGAGTACTCGATCATCGACCGGTAGTGCGGGCCGACGAGGTAGTACCGCAGCTCTTGCGCGCGGACCCGGTTCAGCATCTCCGGGATCGACACCACGTTGCCCAGCGACTTCGACATCTTCTCGCCGCTCATGGTGACCCACGCGTTGTGCATCCAGTACCGGGCGAACCCGTCGCCCGCGGCTCGGGACTGCGCCTGCTCGTTCTCGTGGTGCGGGAAAACGAGGTCGACGCCGCCGCCGTGGATGTCGAACTCGGGGCCAAGATAGGCGCGCGCCATCGCCGAGCACTCCAGGTGCCAGCCGGGCCGCCCCGGGCCCCAGGGCGTCGGCCACGACGGCTCGCCCGGTTTCGCCGCTTTCCACAGGGTGAAGTCGCGCGGGTCGCGCTTGCCCTCGGCGGACGCCTCGCCCTGCTGCACCTCGTCCAGCTTCATCCGCGACAGCTCGCCGTACGCGGGATAAGAGGCGACGGAGAAGTAGACGTCGCCACCGGAGGCGTAGGCGTGGCCAGCGTCGATCAGCCGCTGCATAAGTTCGACCATCTGGGTGATATGCCCGGTCGCCCTCGGTCCAACGGACGGCGGCAAGCAGCCCAGCGTGTCGTAGGCCGAGTCGAACGCGCGCTCGTGCGTCGCCGCCCACTCCCACCACGGCCTGCCCGCCTGGGCGGCCTTGAAGAGGATCTTGTCGTCGATGTCGGTGACGTTGCGGACGAGCCGGACATCGGCGCCGCCATGGGCCAGCCACCGGCGCACGACGTCGAAGTTGAGCCCGCTGCGCACGTGCCCGATGTGCGGAACGCCCTGCACAGTGGCGCCGCAGACGTAGATCGAGGCGACCCCGGGCGTGAGCGCGCTGAACTCACGCAGACTGCGGCTTGCGCTGTCGAAAATGTGCAGGGACACCTGGATCTCCTGGTGGGAGCATTGCAATTCTTGGGGGAAATGGTACGGGCAACGCGAGGGTCACTCGTGCCAGGTTTGACTTGACAGGCCAGACGGCCCGTTCTTGGCGCTAGTCCGCGATGCCGTGCGCGCGCAACGCGCCGAGCAGCGCGTCGGGGCGATTCGCGGTCGCCTGCGGCTCCACCCGCTCGAATCGACAGCCCGCCTCGACGGCCGCGCCGTCCGCCGCGGCGCTGTCGCCGATCATCAGCACCTCGGTCGGCGCGACGCCGATGCGCTCGCACGCCAGCCGGAAAATCTTCGGGTCCGGCTTCACCAGGCCCTCGGCGTAGGAGAGGACGAACTCGTCCACGAGCGCGTCGAAGCCGTGCCGGGCGAACGTCGGCCGCAGGTCCCAGGCGATGTTGCTGAGCACCGCGACCGGGATGCCCTTGGCCTTGAGCAGGCGCAGCGCGTCACCGGCGTCCGGGTAGGGGCGCCACGCCTCGGGAGTGAGCATGAGGTCGTAGAGGCGCACGGCCATGCCCTCGGCCAGCCCGAACTCCGGGTGCGCCAGCGACGCCTCGTAGGCGGCGCGGTGCACCTGCGGGTCGAGGTCGCGGCGGTGCCACGCCTCGTGCAGGTCGGCGGGCAGGTGCGCGGGCACGCCCACCGGCACGGTCAGCAGCGCCAGGATCTCCGCGTACCGGTCCGCGTCGAGCGGTGTGCCGTCGCGCTGGGCCAAGCCATCGACAAGTCGGGCACTCGGTTCCAGGCGGAACAGGGTGCCCGAGAAGTCCAGCAGGACGCCGCGGATGGCCACGCCCTCAACGGTAAAGGGAGACCCCATGCCGCCCGCCACCCGGTTGGCTGTGATCAACGCCACCCCTACCGGGTGGGGAGCAGCAGCGCGGTCGCGATCGCGGCGATGCCCTCGCCGCGGCCGGTGAGTCCCAACCCGTCCGTGGTGGTCCCCGATACCGACACCGGGCCGCCTACCGCCGCAGACAGCGCTGTCTGCGCCTCTTCGCGGCGCTTACCGATCTTCGGTTCGTTGCCGATCACCTGCACGGCGGCGTTGCCGACGCGGTAACCCTCGGCCTCGATCAACCGGCGGACTTCGGCGAGCAAGACCGCGCCGTGCGCGCCTGCCCAGCGCGGGTCGCCGGTGCCGAACACCGCGCCTAGGTCGCCGAGACCGGCGGCCGAGAGCAGCGCGTCGCACAGCGCGTGCGCGGCGACGTCGCCATCGGAGTGACCGGCGCAGCCGTCGACCCCGTCCCAGCGCAGGCCCGCGATCCAGCAGTCCCGCCCAGCCTCGATCGGGTGCACATCGGTGCCGATGCCGACTCTCACGGGTTCCTCTTCGCGCACAGGACGGCCTCGGCGATCGCGAGGTCGAACGGGGTTGTGATCTTCATCGCACAGGGGTGGCCCGGGACCGTCGCCACCGGCACGCCGAGCTTCTCGACCAGGCCAGCGTCGTCGGTCGCCGAGTCGCCCGCGGCGGCATAAGCCCTGGTCAGGACATCGACATCGAATCCCTGCGGGGTTTGCACCACCCGCAGCGCGGCCCGGTCGGGCGTCGCGGTCACCGTGCCCGCGCCGTCGACCTGTTTGACCGTGTCGGCCATCGGCAGCACCGGGATGACCGCTGGCGCGCCCGCCGCGACGGCGGCGACCACGGCCCGGATGACCTCCGGCGGCGTGAACGCGCGCGCCGCGTCGTGCACCAGCACGACCCGGGCGTCGGGCACGACGGTGAGCGCGTGCCGCAGGGCGCGGCGCACGGAGTCGGTGCGGTCAGCGCCGCCGGGGACGACCTCGGCGGCGAGACCGGCCTCGGCCAGCAGGTTCGAGGTGGCCGCGACCTCGGCGGGCGGGGCCGCGACCACGACATGCCGCACGCAGCCCGCGTCGAGCAGGCCGCGCACGGCATGGGTGAGCAACGGTGTGCCGTGGACCGGGACCAGAGCCTTGGGCGTGCCGAGGCCAAGGCGGACGCCTTGACCGGCGGCGGGCACGAGCGCGACCGCGGTCACGGGCGGCTCGCCTGCTCAGGGACCCTGTCCAGGTTCGTCCCACGGGGTGTCATGCAAGTCACAATCGGGCCAGGTTCCGGGGGAGGCCCGGTCGGGACGTGCGGTCAGACGGTTGCGGTTGCCAGGACCTCGTCGAGCAGGACCTCGGCCTTGTCCTCATCGGTGCCCTCGGCCAGCGCCAGCTCGCTGACCAGTATCTGCCGGGCCTTGGCCAGCATCCGCTTCTCGCCAGCGGACAGGCCGCGATCCTTCTCCCGCCGCCAGAGGTCTCGCACCACTTCGGCAACCTTGTTCACATCGCCAGAGGCGAGCTTCTCCAGGTTCGCCTTGTACCGACGCGACCAGTTGGTCGGCTCCTCGGTGTGCGGCGCCCGCAGGACATCGAACACGCGGTTGAGACCCTCTTGGCCCACGACATCCCGCACGCCGACGATCTCGGCGTTGTCTGCGGGGACGCGAACCGTGAGGTCACCCTGCGCGACCTTGAGGACGAGGTACTTCTTCTCCTCGCCCTTGATCACGCGGGTCTCGATCGCTTCGATGAGTGCGGCACCGTGGTGCGGGTAGACGACGGTCTCTCCGACCTTGAAAACCATGTGTCCTCTGCCCCTTTCGCTGGCTCCATCTTAACACGGGTCGCCTAGTCGAGGAGACTGACCTGCGAACCGTCTGCGCAGGTCAGCGGCCACATCAGGAGGCGGACGGGGGTTGACAAGAGCGCTTTTCGCGTACTCAGCCCCTATTGCCCCCAGGCCCGCGGCCACGGTTGGAGATCACCTCCGCATCCACAATGGACGTGATTCGGCCAAGCCCGCCCGAGGTGATATGCCCGACCACACGCGGGCCCGATGCATTGCGCGGGCTAGGCTTCCCAGCCGAGAAGGTGAAATGTCCGCAGCAGACGCAGGAGCGCTCGTGAGCCGTGCACAGCAGAACTCGACCGGTCGGCTGCGCCTCGCCCCGGCCGCGTTGGGACTCGGTCTTGCCGCAGTCCTCGGTGCCGTCGGGTGCTCGGCCGGTCAGATCACGCAGACCGACTCGCAGCTTCCGTCGGTGAACGGGTCGCTCGCGCAGGTCGGCCAGATCGCGGTCCGCGACGCCAAGCTCGCTTACCCGCACGGCGGCAGCTACCCGCAGGGCGCCGACGCGCCGGTCATCCTGACTCTGGTCAACGTCGGCGGCGAGGCCGACTCCCTGGTCGAGCTGAGCAGCCCCGCCGCGGCCGACGTCGAGGTCTCCGGCGACACCGCGCTGCCCGGCGGCGCCGTCCTGGTCGTCGGCACCCCCGGCGAAGAGGCCAAGGTCGCCGAGACGGCGCACGCCCAGTCGAGCCAGCCCGGGTCGTCGTCGCACGCTGAGCCTTCACACGGCGAGTCGTCCGAGTCCGCGCACGCGCCCACCTCGTCGGCGGTTCCCACCTCGTCCGCCGCGGCCACCACGACCGCTCCGGCGACCACGACCGGGACCCAGCTCGGCAAGCTGAAGATCGTGCTCAAGCGCCTCAACGCCAAGCTCGTGCCCGGCCAGACCATCCCGGTCACCCTGGTCTTCGCCAAGGCTGGCCCGGTCACCTTCGACCTGCCCATCGCCGCGCCCAACGGCCCCCGCGAGGAACAGCCCAAGACCGAGCACTGACACGCGCGGCGCGACCGACTGGATTGACTGGATTGTCGGTGCCCGCCCGTACGGTGATCGCGTGGCAACCAAGACTCCGAAGCCGGGCTACCGCTGCGCCGAGTGCGGCCACGGCGTCGCCAAGTGGTTCGGCCGCTGCCCCGAGTGCCAGGCGTGGGGCACGCTGGAGGAAGTCGGCGTCCCGCGCGCCGCGCTGACCAAGGTCGCGGCGGGCCTGCCGAGTTCCCCGGCGCGCCCCATCGCCGAGGTCGACATCGAGGCGGCCAAGGCCCGGCGCACCGGCGTCCCCGAGCTCGACCGCGTCCTCGGCGGCGGCTTGGTGCCCGGGGCGGTCGTGCTGCTGGCGGGCGAGCCCGGGGTGGGCAAGTCGACGCTGCTGCTGGAGGCCGCCTACCGCTGGGCGGCCCGGGACGGCGAGTACGGGCCGACGCTGTATGTGACCGGCGAGGAGTCGGCCGGGCAGGTCCGGCTGCGGGCCGAGCGCACCGGCAACGTGCACGGATCGATGTTCCTGGCCGCGGAGAGTGACGTGTCCGCGCTGATGGGGCATGTCGACGCGGTGCAGCCGGGGATGCTGGTTGTCGACTCGGTGCAGACCATGTCCTCGCCCGCGGTTGACGGCGCGCCCGGTGGGGTGACGCAGGTGCGGGCGGTGACCGCGGCGCTGGTGGCGCTGGCGAAGGAGCGGGCCCTGCCGGTGCTGCTCGTCGGGCACGTCACCAAGGACGGGTCCATCGCCGGTCCGCGCGTGCTGGAGCACCTGGTCGACGTCGTCCTGCACTTCGAGGGCGACCGGCACTCGTCGTTGCGGATGCTGCGCGGCGTGAAGAACCGCTTCGGGCCCGCCGACGAGGTGGGCTGCTTCGAGCTGGTCGAGAGCGGGATCGTCGGGGTGCCTGATCCGTCTGGGTTGTTCCTCAACAAGCGGGACGTGGGGGTGCCGGGGACAGCGGTCACTGTCGCGGTGGAGGGGAAACGGCCGCTGTTGGGCGAGGTGCAGGCGCTGGTGTCTAAGTCGCCGCTGGGGACGCCTCGGCGGGCTGTGTCTGGGCTTGATTCGGCTCGGGTGGCGATGGTGCTGGCTGTGTTGGAGCGGCGGGGTGGGGTTCGGCTGGGGGACGCGGATGTGTTCGCGGCGACTGTGGGCGGGATGAAGATTCCTGAGCCTGCCGCTGATTTGGCTATCGCGCTTTCGGTGGCTACGGCTGCGCGGGATGTGGCGTTGCCGCCGGATTTGGTGGTGTTGGGGGAGGTGGGGCTGGCGGGGGAGGTTCGGCGGGTTAGTGGGGTGAAGGCTCGGTTGGCTGAGGCTATGCGGTTGGGGTTCACCAAGGCGTTGATTCCGCCGGATTCGGGTGATGTGCCTGCGGGGTTGCAGGTTCGGGTGGTTCCTGATTTGGGTTCTGCTATGGGGAATCTGCAAGTTCTGCGGTGAGGGGTTGTGTGGGTTGCTCGATGGGGTGGAGTGGTTTCTTCGGGGCCCCTACGAAGGAAGATCGCCGTGTGAAAGACGGGTGGGAAGCCTTCGGCCTCACACGTGCGGAGCCAGCTTAGCGATCTTCCTTCTCCCCCGAAGAAACCACTCCACCCCATCGAGCACCTGGCAGCGTTGGTGCCGGTTGGCAGATGCTCGGGTTCGCTGTCTCCGGCCCCTTTAGGTGCCTGGCAGGGGTCGGGTGCGCTGTCTCCGCGCGCGTCGAGTGCCTAGCGGTGTTGGGGTGTGGTTGGTAGGAGGAGGGTGGGGTGTTGTTCCGCTGCCGAGGGTTGTTTTAGTCCTGGGTGCGGTCGCGGAGGTAGCGGGTGTGGTCGGTTTGTTTGCGGATGTCGTTGGCGAAGAAGTGGGTTGCTACTGACTCGGCGTCGGTGGTTAAGAGGTTTAGTTGGGTGGTTAGTTCTGTGTTCGCTTTTTTGGCTACGGCGAAACGCCAGGGGAGGTTTAGGTAGGTTTCTACGGCCAAAGGCACGTCTACGCGGACTAGGCGGGTGACGTTGTGGGTGGTGTCGGGGTCGGCCGCTAGGTCGGTGGGGCGGGTGAGGAGGCCGCCGAGAATGTCTGCTATGTGTTCTATTTGGGTTAGGGCGCCGTCGGGCATTCTGGGGGATTCCGCGCGGACTTTGGCTACTAGGGCGTCTAGGTCCGCGCGGAGGTGGGAGGCTTCGGCGTGGGGGTCGGTGGCCAGGTGGATTTTGTCTGGTGGGGTGGCTAACGCGCCGACCAGGTAGAGGCCCGCCACTACTAGGAGCCAGTAGTCGCCTGCTAGGCCGACTAGGTGTAAGAGGACGCCGGTTAGACCTAAGACGCAAGCGACTAGGTTCTTGGTTGAGCCTAGGTAGCGGATTACCCGTTTACTGGTAGCCACGGATCTCCCGGAAGACCGGGCCGAGGTCGCCGCCTCGGGCGTCGAAGACTTTGCCGCCGGTTGTGGTGGCCAGGCTGTCCATTTCGGACTGGTTGCCCTCGCCGAATAGGACGGTGAAGACCGGGACTCCCTTCAATTCCGGGGAGCGGGTGGCGTGGGTGCGCTGGAAGTCGTCGTAGTCGCTGCCGCTGGTGTTGTCGCCGTCGGTCATCAGGACGATGGAGGTGAAGCGGTCGTCCAAGGGGGAGCGGGCCAGCAGGTCGTAGGCGCGGGTGAGGCTGTCGTAGATCGCGGTGCCGCCGCTGGCTTCCAGGCTCTGCGCGGTATTTCTGATTCGGTCGAGTTCCGGCTGTTGACCGGTTTCCGGGACGGTGAACACCACCGGGGCCCTTGGGGCGGTGTCGAACGGGATCAGGGTGACCTCTTCGCGGCCGTGGAACTTGCGGTACTTGCCCACCAAGTCGCCGCCAGCGCCGGTGAGGCCGACCAAGGCGGCGCGCAGCGACTCGATTCGGTCGCCCGACATGGAGCCGGAGGTGTCGAGGACGTAGATGGTGCGCGACGGGCGGCGGATCTGGTCGAAGTAGGCCGACAGCAACGCGTCGAACGCCTCCTGCGTCGCCGGGAACGGCAACTCCACCAACGACTGCGCGCCGAACTCGGGGGCCAAGGCGACCCCGGGGACCGCGGGCCTGCGCTTGGTCGCCGCCATGATCTCGCGCTGCGCGTCGGGAGTCCGCAGATGCTCGCTGAGCCGCTGGTGGTCCTGGCGGGCGGCGTCACCCGCGCTGGTGAGCAGGGTGAGCGGGTAGTCAGCCGTCACCACCCCGTCCGTGGGGTAGATCAGGGTCAGCGGCTCGGGGAGCAGGCCGCCCGCGTTCAGCGACAGCAGCACCGACTCGTAGTTGATCAGACCGTCGATCTTCTGGCCGGGGTCCGCTCCGGTCGCGCGGCGCTGGTACGCCTCCGACAGCCAGCCGGACGAGCCAGCGCTCATCGCCTGCGCGGCGAAGAACTTCGTCAGCTCTGGGGTCGCCGCGGTGATCTGCTCCGCGGTGATCGCCGCGCCCGAGCTAGCCAGCGCCGACGCCACGCCGACCAGAGCGGAGAAGCCGGAATTGGACGCGGACGGGTCGGTCATGCCGTAGCTGAACGACTTTGCCCCCGCCGCGGCAGCGATGTCGGCCCAGGCGACCGGCTTGCCCGTCCAGCCCAGCGCGTCGGCCTTCGACTTGGCCAGGCCGAGCACCACCGGGGACTGCATGATCTTCGCCTGGTCGCCCAGCCTGCGGCTCGCCTCGGGCAACGCTTGCAGATAGCGGTTGGCGGAGAACCAGACCGCGTCGTAGGCGGCGTCCGCGGCGCCGGAGGCCAGGGTCTGCGCGCCCTCGATGGTCCCGGTGAAGGTGAACTCGACCCGCACGCCGGTGGCCGCGGCCGCGCGGTCGAGGACCGGCTGGAGGTCGGCCAACTCGCTGCCCGCGAGCACGCGCAGCTTGCCCGGCTCGGCCGGGCTCACCTTCGGCTCGTCGCTGGAGCAGCCAGCCAGCAGGCTCGCGCCCAGCGCCAGCGCCGTGACGCCCGCGATGAACCTGGTCATGCTTCCCCCGCTTCGGTGATGCGCACTGGTGTGGTTCCTGCCGTTTCCGCGGTGTGGGAGCGGCGCAGGTGGTCCTCCGCGCGACGCAGTTCCCCGCTCAGCGCGGCGACGGTGGTCGCCATGCTGTGCGTCGCGCTTACCCGGAACTGGTCTATAGCGTCCAGCGCTTGGTAAATCTGGTCGAACGACTCGCGGATAGTGGCGACGCCAACGGCCGGGTCGGTGCTCGCGCGCCGGATCTCTTGGCTTTGCAGCGCTAAGAGGTCGCTGTTAGTGCGCATCAGGCCCTCTGTGGTGCCGCGCAACGCGTCGACCTCGTCGAGCACGTCCCGTTGGTTGGCCAACGCGCCGCTCACCACCAGCGCTATCCGCAGCGCGGTAACAGTGGTCGACGCGGCTCGTTCGACACCGCGGATCAGCTCGTCGTTGTTGCGCCGCACCAAGTCCAGCGCGAGGTAGCCCTGCGCGCACACCGCGAGCTGGGTAAGCACGTCCTGGTGTCGCTGCCGGATCGGGTGCAGCACATCGGACCGCAGCGCGGTGGCGCGAGCCGGGTCGGCGTAGTCGAGGACGTCCGCCTGCCGTTCGACGGCGGTGTCCAGCGCCTCGGCGAACGCGGCCGACTCCGACAGCCGCGTCATGGTCTCCCACATCCGCGCCCGCTCGCCCTTGATCGCCGCGTTGTCCCGGCGGAGCTGGTCCTGGCGGGTGCGCAGGTCCACCACGAGCAGGTTCACCGGCGTCTGCGCGGCCTGGTAGCGGTCGAGCAGCCGCTTGGCCTGGTTGCCCATCGGGATCAGGCCGAGCAGCTTGCGTGGGGTCGTGGGCAGGCCGCGCGGGTCGAGGTCGGTGACCGTGCGCCGCAGGTCGGCCAGGCTCGTGGTGACCCCCTGCTCGGGGCCGGGCCGGGTGCCCTGGGCGCCCGCGAGGGCGGCGGCCGACCGGTCGAGCAGGCTCGCGGCGATCGTCGCGGCCACCCGCATGTCGGCCTCGCCGACGGCCAGCAGCTCGTCCACCTTCTCGGCGAAGCCGGGGGAGCGCGGGTCGAGCGCGGCGAGGTCGTCGGCGAACCGGTCCGCCCGCTCGGCGGCGGCCTGCCGGGCGGGCTCGTCCACCGGGATCAGGCCAGCCGCCCGCTCAACCGGAACCGGCTCGACGGGATCGGGAGGGGTTAACGCGAGATCGCTCACCGGTACTGCTTTCCGATGGCGTCGAGCATTCGCTCCAGCGTCTCGTAGCTCGGCGGCTCCACGACGTCGACCAGGTCGGCGGGGGCGGCCAGCTTGCGGTCGGCGACCAGCGTCTGGAACGGCCGGGGGTCGCTGGTGCGGAAGCCGAACTCGGCGGCCAGCCGGACCAGCTCCGGGTCGCTGGTCAGGAGCCTGCCGACCTGGTCGCCCTGGCCCTTGAGCGGGACCAGCGTGTGCTTGGACAGCACTGTCGGCGCCGGGTAAAGCAGGCGCATGTCCGGCCGGATGGAGCCGTCGCCGCGAAGCTGCCGGTCGAGGAACTGCGACTCGTAGATCATGACCAGCGGCGTCTTGCCCATACCGGCGGCCAGGTAGTCCTCGAACGGGCCCTCGCTGCTGTTCTGCGTGTAGCCTTGGTCCAGGAACAGCTTGCCGATCGACGGGAGAACCTGGGCTTCCGCGTCCCCGGTGCTCACTACCGAGTTCCCGTTGGCCACATAGGACACCGCGGCCAGGTACATCGCCGCCGAGTTGGAGTTACGCGGATCGGTAGTGGTAACCAGGACGTTCTTACGCGCGGGATAGGCGGTATTGCCGGGAAGCTGGTCCCACCGCGTGCCCTTGTTGGCGAGGTCGAGGTAAGCGGCGAGGTCGAGCACCTGGTAGTCGCCGGGGCCCTTCTTGACCGCCCCTCGCGCGGCCAAGAGGTCGGCGATAGGCGCGAACGTCGCGACAGCCATCGGCGAGAAGAACGGTGTGTAGACGGTGGTGATGTTCCGGTCGCGCTGGATGCGCTGCGCCGCGGGCGAGGACGACGGGAACGCGAAGTCGTACGGGGCGAGGTCGACCGAGGTCGCGATCTGCCGCGACCCGGCCGAATCGGCCTCGACGCGCAGCCCGTGCTTGCCGAACGCGGCGATCACCCGCGCGTCGGCGAAGAACGCCGCCTTCTCCGACCCGATCACCCCGCGCACCGTGGTCGCGCCCGCCGTGTCCGGCTCGTCGTCCCCCGACCCGACGACGATCGCCACCACCACGGCCGCCAACAGCACGACAGCCAGACCGATGCTGACCTGACGTTTCATCCAACCCCCTCCGAGCGCGGGCCGATCATGACCGCCGAACGCTGCCTTGGACGCGCTCGTCACCCGATCGTGAGGTGAACGCTGGGTGAATGCTTGGCAATCAGTAGTTGGTCCACTCTTCGCTGGCGAAGCCGAGGATCACCGGGTTCATCAGGGTCGACGCGGGCAGGTCGGCGGGCCTGCGGCGGTCCGGGGGGAACGTGGCCGCCACGGTCAGGCTCGCCTGGTCGAGTGAGCGCAGCGGCATCCCGGCTGGCAGCGTGAGCGCCGGGGCGCCGCCGCGCGCGCCGAGGTGGAACCCCCACTCGCCGAACGCGGGGACCGAGACCTGGTAAGCCACGCTGTGCACGCCCGCCGCGCGCAGAGTCGTCTCCACGCACCAGAACGCCTTCGGCGCGAAGAACGGCGAGCCCGCCTGCACGACCATCCGGCCGTGGTCGGCCATGGCCCGGTCGACCAGGCCGTAGAACTCCACCGAGTACAGCTTCGCGGTGGCCGTGGAGTCCGCGTCGGGCATGTCGACCAGCACCACGTCGTACCGGTCGGTGTTGGACCGCAGCCAGCCGAAGGCGTCCTCGGTCCGGACCGCCACCCGGGGGTCGTCGAACGCGTGCCGGTTCAGCTCGGACAGCCGGGGATCGGCGCGGGCCAGGGCGACCACGGCCGGGTCCAGCTCGACCAGGGTCACGCTCTTGACATCCGGATAGCGCAGCACCTCGCGCAGCGCCAGGCCGTCGCCGCCGCCGAGCACCAGGACGTTGTCCCGCTTCGGCCCGGCCATCGCCGGGTGGACCATGGCCTCGTGGTAGCGGTACTCGTCCACCGAGCTGAACTGGAGGTCGCCGTTGAGGAACAGCCGCACATCCCGGTTCCCGGTGAGCGACACCGCCTCGGTCACCACGATGTCCTGGTAAGGGGTGCGCTCGGCGTGCACTACCGGGTCCGCGTAGAGCGCCTGACGGGCCGTCACCTCGAAGTCCTCGGCCAACAGGTAAGCGCCGGTAAGAACCCCGCCCACCGCCACCGCCGCCAGGATCAGCGCCGCCTTCGTCCGGCGCCCCAGCTCCGCGCGGAACACGGTCAGCACCAATCCGAGCCCGGCCAGCGCGTTGACGATGCCGACCACCAGCGCGCCCTCGATCTGCCCGAACACCGGCAGCAGCACGAACGGGAACGCCAGCCCGCCCAGCAGCGCGCCCACGTAGTCCGCGGCGAACAGGTCGGCCACCGCCGACCCCGCGTCCTGGCGGCGGATGCGCTGCAACAGCACCATCAGCAGCGGGATCTCCGCGCCGATCAGCGCGCCCAGCACCAGCGCCATCACGATCAGCGCGGGCGTGTACAGGCTCAGCCACGCGAACGCCGCGTACAGCAGCAGCACGCTCAACCCACCCAGCAGCGCCAGCACCAGTTCGACGGCGGCGAACGACACCGCCGCCCGACGCTGCAACGGCTTCGCCGCGAGGGCGCCCATGCCCATCGCGAACACCATCAGCGACACCACGATCGACGCCTGCCCGACCGTGTCGCCGATCAGATAGCTGCCCAGCGCGACCAGGGCTAGCTCGTAGACCAGCCCGCAGGCGGCGCACACGAACACCGTGGCGAGCAGCGCGACGCGCGCCGCCCGCCTGCGCGGCACCTCGGTGACAGTCAGGAGATCGCCGCCGCGATGATCACGCTGACCACCACGTGCGCGGTCGCCGAGACCCACACCCCGGGGTGCCGCTCGGTGGTGGCCAGGACCTCGCCGAGCTTGCCGGGCGTGGCCGCGTCGATCACCACGAACGACAGGCTCATCAGCGCGAGCCCGAGGATGCCGTAGATGCCGGTGTTCACCAGGCCCACGGCGAGGTTGTCGTCGCTGATGACGATCGCCGTGGTCAGGATGACGCCGATGCCGAACAGCCCCGAGCACAGCAGCACCGCGGCGTTGCGGTTGTGCTCGACCCAGATCAGGTCGCGCAGCTTGCCGGGGGTGGCGACGTCGACCAGGACGAAGCCGAGAGCCATCAGGACCAAGCCGACCGCGCCGTAGGCGAGCGTGCCGATGAGTCCGTTGAGCAGGTCGGACACGGTGTCTACCTTTCTTGCCCGCGCTTGCGGCTGATGAGGAAACCGATGACGACGCCGATCAGGGCGATTGAGCCGAAGGCGGCGACGAAGGCGAGCGCGGTCTGCCGGTTGCTGGTGAAGTCCGACCCCGGCCGCCCGATCGGGGTCGCGGGCGCGGCGGCGGCGGTCGGCTCTGGCAGCGGGGCCACGACGCCCTTCTCGGCCAGCAGCAGCGGCAGCGCCAGCGCGCCGTACCCGGTGGTGGCCGCGGGCTCGTTGAGCATCGACGCCGTCGACACGCCCATCCGGTCCAGGTCGGCCGTGGTCGGCCGGTTGGACCGCAGATCGGTAGAACTGTCCACGTACAGGTAAGCGCTGTCTTCCGACACGCTGTCAGCGGAGGTGTAGTCGACCGAGCCGCGCAGGATCATGTACCGCTCGCAGGTCTCGGCGTTGACGCCCGCGCCCCGGCTCGACCCCTCGGTCAGCGGCTTCCCAGTCGTGCTGGTGCCCTTGTGCAACTCCCAGCCGTAGCAGATGCCGTGCGCCGCCTCGGCCGCCGCGAGCCGCTTCGCCAAGTCCGCGCTGTCCACCGCCGAGATCGACTCGACGGTGGTGTCGTTGTCCGAAGCGGTGAACCAGTCGTTGTCGATGCCGATGAGCACGACGAACACCGCGATCACCAGGGTCCAGATGACGCCCTTCTTCACTTGCCCGCCCCCGGTCCCCGGCCGCGGAACGACTCACCGTGCCCGGACGTCCAGCCCCAGTGGCCGCCCACCGACGAGTGGTGCGAACGGTAGGCGCGGTCGATGTCGTCCACCCGGATCACGCTGCCGGTCCCTTGTGGACGGATGAGGACCATGTCGTCGTTGTAGCGCAGGTAGATCCCGGACGCGTCGGCGTACTGCGACACCGGCTTCCACTGCCCCACGATGTTCGCCGACACCGCGCTCGGCGCGTTCTTGCTCGTGTAGGCGCGCTCCTCGCCGACGTCCATCGACGCGGCCCTGGTGTAGGTCCGCTCGACGTAGCCGCGCACGGACGTGCCCCGGGCGATCATGGCGATGGCCACGACAGCGGCGATCACGCCGAAGATCCCCGCCGTCCAGAACCAGAACCGGGGCTTCTTGTGCGCCGGGACGATCTCCGGCTTGGGTTCTTCCGGCTTGGGCTGTTCCGGGGTGCTCATTCGGTGCTCGCCGGGTAGATGCGGACGTCGTAAGTGGACAGCGAGACGCCGGTGGAGACCTCCCAGCCCGCGTCGCCGTAGGCCTCGAAGGACAGCAGCGTGCCGTCACCGGACTCGTAGTCGTGGTAGCGGACAGTGCCCTCGGCGGTCAGCCCGGTCGTCGCCTCACTGCGGTAGACAGCCCTACCGGACTCGTCCGACCGGTACTGCTTTCCCTGGTAAGACAGGGACTTCGGGCCTGGCTCCAAGTCTTCCGACTGCTCAGTCCAGGCGACCAGCACCAGATCGGGGTCCTCCTCGACCGACAGCCACACCCGCTCGCCGTCCGCCTTCTCCAGCAGGTGCTCCGACCACGTCCACCCGCCCTCGTCGAGCCGCAGACTTCCCCGCACGGCGTACGATTCCCCGCGCAGCTCAACCAGATCACCCGCTTTGAGAGCGCGCGGGTCTCCATAGACGGCGTGATGGTCGTTGTCGGCGAACGGGTCTACCGGCGCCTGCTTAGGTGAAACCTTGTTCTTGTTCCGCAACACCACGGCGGTCACCAGCGCCCCGACCGCGACGGCGACCACCACGATCAGGACGACGACGAGCCCATCCACTCCAGACCCCCTACGACACGGTGACTCAGCGGCTCACACGGTAGGGGATAGCGCAGCGTGTTCGAGGCTGAACCGGACATTCGGGCCTCAGCGCCCGTTCTTGATCGTTTCGATGGCGAGGGCGGCCAACTTCTTGGCGTCGTCACACGCCTTGGGGTCGCTTGCCGTGGCCTGTTGGACGGTGAAGCTGACAGTGTCGGAGACACCGACAGCGAGGGAGCAAATGCCATTGGCCTCGTAGCCCGGCTCGCCGTGGACCACCGCGGGATAGTCGCCGACCGTGGTCGGCTCGAAGATCTCCTGGTTGCCCTTGTCTCGGCTCTGGTAGTACCGGGACAGCCCGGACTTCCGGAAGGACAGTCGGAACGCGCCGTCGTCCTTGTGGTTCCACACGCACCCGATGGCGGGTTCCATCTCTCCGTTGCCCACACCCAGGCCGGCCTCTTGCTCGGCGGTGAGCACCGAGCACGGGGCATCGATAAACCGCCCGACGTCGAGCGGATCGGCGACCCGGGGTGCGCCGTGCATCCGGTCTTCGCTCGTCGTTGGCGAAGTGTTCGTCCGCGGACCGGAATCCGCGACGGGCGGAGAGACAGGTGGCTGGTTGGAGCACGCGGTGAGCGTCAGGGCGGCGAGGCAGAGCAGGGCGGCGCGGGCGCGAGTGGGCATGGCCGGATCATGGCGCGCGGCGGCGGGTGGCGTGGCCCGGTCGCGGAAAGTGTTGTCGGTATTACCGATCGCGGTAGAGGCAGTACGCATAAGAGCGTGCCGACCGCCCCGGCGGTCGGCACGCTCTTGAGTGGTTATCCGGTTACGCGGACAGCAGTTGGGCGCAGCGGATCAGGCCCAGGTGCGAGTACGCCTGCGGGTGGTTGCCCAGCGAGCGTTCCGCGATCGGGTCGTACTCCTCGGGCAGCAGGCCGGTGGGGCCCGCCGCGTCGACGATCTGGGCGAACAGGTCTTCCGCTTCGGTGCGCCTGCCGGTGAGCAGGTAGGCCTCGATCATCCAGGCCGCGCAGAGGTGGAAGCCGCCCTCGTCGCCGGGGAGGCCGTCGTCGCGGTGGTAGCGGTAGACCGTGGAGCCGCTGCGCAGTTCCGCCTCGGTCGCGGTGACCGTGCTCTGGAACCGCTCGTCGGTGGGGTCGATGAGGCCGACCATGCCGATCAGCAGGGTCGCCGCGTCCAGGTCGGTGCCGTCGTAGGCGGTGGTGAACGACTTGATCTCGTCGTTCCAGCCGTTGGTCAGCACGTCCTCGGCGATCTGGTCGCGCAGCGGGACCCAGCCGGGCTCGATCTCGCGGCCGTAGGTCTCCGCGAGCTTGATCGCCCGGTCGATCGTCAGCCAGCACATGACCTTGGAGTACACGTGGTGGCGCGGGCGGTGCCGCTCCTCCCAGATGCCGTGGTCGGGCTCGTGCCAGCGCCGGGTGACCGCCTCGGACATGGCGCACACCATCCGCCAGTCGTCGTCGGACAGGCCGCCCTTGGCCTCGGACAGGGCCGCGACGAGGTCGACGACCGGGCCGAACACGTCGAGTTGGACCTGCTGGTTGGCGAGGTTGCCGACCCGCACCGGGCGGGAGCCCGCGTAGCCGGGGAGGGTGTCGATGACCGCCTCCGGGCCGAGCGTGGTGCCCGCGATCGTGTACAGCGGGTGCAGCCGCTCCGGGCCGGGGACGGTCGCCAGCACCCCGTGCACCCAGCGCAGGAACGCCTCCGCCTCGGCCGTGGACCCCAGCGACACCAGCGCCTTCGCCGTCATCGACGCGTCGCGCAGCCAGCAGTACCGGTAGTCCCAGTTGCGGATGCCGCCGATCTCCTCCGGCAGCGACGTGGTGGCCGCGGCCATGATCGCGCCGGTCTCGCTGTGGCACAGCCCGCGCAGCACCAGCGCGGAGCGGGCGACCAGGTCCTTCTCCACCGGCGGCAGCACCAGCGTGTCCAGCCACTCCGACCAGTACGACCCGGCCCGTGCCTTGCGGTCGGCCTCGGGCTCGGCGGCCGGGTCGAGGTCGTTGGTGCCGCAGCGCAGCTCGAACACCACCGGCTCGTCGGCGGTCGGCTGGACCACGGCGCGGGCGGAGTCGAACATGCCGTCGGAGGTGATCTCCCACCGCACGCCGGGGGCGCGCAGCGCGATCGGGTCGGAGGTGCCCAGCACCCGCAGCCCGTCCTCGGTGGCCTCCAGCCGCACCTGCACCTGCCCGAACTCCGGGCGCGGGGCGAACTCCACGACCGCGGCCGAGGTGCCGGACACGATCCGGGTCAGGTCGGTGCGGTGCGCGGCGGCGCCGTGGTCGAGGAAGTCGGTGACCAGCAGGCCCGCCCAGCGGGTCTCCACGGTCATGGTGCCCGGCAGGTACCGCTGGCCCAGCGGCAGGCCGCCGCGCTCGGGCGAGATCGAGAAGTGGCCAGCGGTGGGGCCGCCGAGCAGGTCGGCGAACACCGCGGCCGAGTCCGGCTCCGGGTGGCACAGCCAGGTCAGCCGGGCATCCGGGGTGACCAGCGCCACCGAGCGCTCGTTGGCCAGCATCGACAGGCGCTCGATAGGCGGGGCCTGTTCGCCATAGAGCCAGTTGCGGCGCTCTTCGAGCAGGAACGCCAGCATCAACGCGACCGACACCGGGTCGGGGATGTGGTAGGCGGCCAGCGTCTCGCCGTCGCCCACCTTGACCCCCAGGTCGGGGCCGGACAGCCGGGCGAACGCCTTCTCGTCGGTCACGTCGTCGCCGACGAAGATCGCCGCGGTGGCGCCGACCTGGTGGCGCAGGACGTCGAGCGCGTGGCCCTTGTCGGTCTGCACGACGGCCAGTTCCACGACGGCCTTGCCCTCGGTGACCTGCACGCCTTCCCACGTGCACGGCCCGGAGCGCACCCGGACCAGCACTGCTTCGGCGACGTCGGTCTCGGCCCGCCGCACGTGCACGGCGATGCTCGCTGGCTTGACTTCGAGGTGCACCCCGGGGGCGCCCTCGATCAGCTTCTCCAGCTCGGCCTCGATCCGGCGGTGCAGCTCCCGAGCCTGCGCGTCGAGGGCGTGCACGAAGCCGACGTCGAACTCCGAACCGTGGCTGCCGACGAGATGCACCTCCGACGGCAGCCGCGACAGGGTGGCCAGGTCGCGCAGAGCCCGACCCGAGATCACCGCCGTCGTCGTCTCGTGCAAACCTGCCAGCGAGCGCAGAGCGCCCACCGACTCGGTGTGCGGGCGGGCGTTTTCTGGGTCTTCGACGATCGGGGCTAGCGTCCCGTCGTAGTCGCAAGCGACCAGCAACCGCGGTGTTCGCGCGATCTGCACGATGGCGCGGCGCAGGTCTGCGGGGAGGGCCTCGGCGGTCAACGCCTTCTCCTTGGGACTCTGGCGTGGGTGGGGCAGGGCTGACTGCTCTAGTGAGCGTGCTCAGGGTCCAGTGCGTCAAGGAATGAGCGAGCCCACCGGTCGACGTCGTGGGTCAGCACTTGTCGCCGCAGCGCGCGCATCCTACGGCGGCCTTCTGCTGGATCGATCGTGAGGGCCGCATGCATGGCGTTCTTGACTCCGTCAAGGTCATGCGGGTTCACCAGGAAAGCGCTTGTCAGCTCCGCGGCGGCCCCCGCGAACTCCGACAGCACCAGGGTGCCGCCGAGGTCGTGGCGGCAGGCCACGTATTCCTTGCAGACCAGGTTCATGCCGTCGCGGACCGCGGTCACCAGCATGACGTCGGCCGCGGAGAAGAACGCCGCCAGCTCCGCCCGGTTGACCGACTGGTGCAGGTAGTGCACGACCGGCCGCCCGACCCGGCCGAACTCGCCGTTGATGCGGCTCACGACCTGCTCGATCTCGCCGCGCATCCGCTGGTAGTGCTCGACCCGCTCCCGGCTGGGGGTGGCGAGCTGCACCATGGTGACCTCTTCCGGGTCCACCCGGCCCTCGCTGAGCAGCTCTTGCAGCGCGTAGAGCCGCACGTCGATGCCCTTGGTGTAGTCCAGCCGGTCCACGCCCAAGATGATTTTCTTGGGGTTGCCCAGGTCTTCCCGGATTTGCTGGGTACGCGCGATCGTCTCGCGTTTGCGGGCCAGCGCGTCCAGCCCGGCCGAGTCGATCGAGATGGGGAACGCGCCAACCCGCACCGCCCGGTCGCCGAGCTGGATGACGCCGGGCCGGGTGCGCACGCCGACCGCGCCCCGGGTGGGTTCCAGCCCGAGCAGCCTGCGCGCCAGCCAAAGGAAGTTCTGCGCGCCGCCGGGCCGGTGGAAGCCGACCAGGTCGGCGCCGAGCAGGCCGCGCACGATCTCCGCGCGCCAGGGAAGCTGCATGAACAGCTCGGTCGGCGGGAACGGGATGTGCAGGAAGAAGCCGATCCGCAGGTCGGGCCGCTGCTCACGCAGGATCGCCGGGGCCAGTTGGAGCTGGTAGTCCTGAATCCACACCGTCGCGCCGGGGGCGGCGACCTTCGCGCACGCGTCGGCGAAGCGGTGGTTCACCTTGACGTAGCTGTCCCACCAGCCTCGGTCGAACACCGGCGGGGCGACGACGTCGTGGTAGAGCGGCCAGAGGGTCGCGTTGGAGAAGCCCTCGTAGTAGTCGCGCACCTCGTCCTGGGTGAGGGACACCGGGTGCAGCCGCAGGCCGTCCTCGGTGAACTCGTCGAGGTCGACGTCGGGCACGCCGGGCCAGCCGACCCACGCGCCGCTGTGGCTGCGCAGGAACGGAGCCAACGCGCTGACCAGACCACCAGGGCTGTGCTTCCAGCGCTGGGTCCCGTCGGGCAGGCGTTCGAGGTCGACCGGTAGCCGGTTGGCGACGACGATGAACTCCGCACCGTGCTTACCGGGGGCGTTTTCGCTGCTCACGCCTGGTGTGCCTCCTGTCGGACCGAGGTCGGGTACCCCGTTCGAGGCTAGTCATTCGTCACTGGCGCCGCGTCCTGCGACCGGTGCACCCTGGCGTGGGAACTGTCACTCCCGCAAGGGGTTCACTCAAGTCTACGTTCGGTGGGTTGCAGCGGCCCCGACATGCGCGGCCCGGACAGCCGCCGCTCCAGCCTGCCCAGCCCGCTGCGCACCGGCTGCGCCAGGTACTCGCCCAGCACCACGCCCGCGGCGAGCGCCAGCGCGATGGCGGCGGCGAGCATCAGGGTCGGCACCCCGTTGGCGCTGCGCTGCACGGCCAGCTCGTACAGCGCGCGGTAAGTGGGGAGCCCGGGCAGCAGGGGGACCATCCCCGACACCGCCACCACCAGCGGCGGCATCCGCAGCCGCCGCGAGATCACGCCACCGGCGAACCCGATCAGCACCGCGGCCCCCGCCGACGCCGCGATCGCCCCCAGCCCGGCCAGCACCAGCGCCCCGTACGCCGCAGCGCCGACCCCGCCTGCCACCGACGCCACCACCAGCGCCCGCGGCGTGGCGTAGCTGCCCAGCGCGAACAGCCCAGCGGCCGCGGCTCCAGCGCAGGTCTGGACCGGGAGCCGCAGCGCGCTGGGCGGCAGCGGGTCGGCCAGCGGCGTGTACGGCATGCCCAGGGAGACGTAGATGTGCAGCGCGAGCACGACCCCGGCGATGAGACCCGCGGTCATCAGCGAGACTTCCATGGTGCGGCCCGCGGCGGTCACGTTGTACCCGGTGATGGCGTCCTGCACCGTCGACACCACCGACAACCCGGAAAGCAGAACCGTCAACGCCGCCGCGACCAAGACAGTCGGCCGCGCGGGCAAGAGGCCACTGACCACCAGCCCTAACGCGCCGCCGGTAGCCAGCGCCCCACCCACCACCTGCTGGTAGAAGAACGGCAACGCCCGCTTGTTCAGCAACCGGCCCACGCGGTCCACCAGGGCGGTGATGCCGCCCGCGGCCACCGCCATCATCGGCTCGCCGCCGATCAGGACCGTGATCGCCGCAGCCATCCCCGCCCACGCGGCCGTCGCCACCCACCGCGGATACGGGTGCGGCGCCGAGGTGATCCGCTCCAACTCGGCCTGCGCGTCGGCCACCCCCACCCGCCCGTGGGTGATCCGCCGAACCAGGCTCTCGACCCCGGCCAGCCGCGTGTAGTCCAGACTCCGCGACCGCACCACCCGCACCGACGTGATCGGCGGCTCGTCGGTCCCCCGACTACAGGCGACGGTGATCGAGGTGAAGATGACGTCCACCTCGCAGTGCGGCAGCCCGTACGCCCCCGCCACCGCGATGATCGTCGCGGTCACATCCGCCGCCCCCGCCCCCGACGACATCTGCACTTCCCCGATCCGCAACGCCAGATCGAGCACGAAGTGCACCGTCCGCTCCTCCGGGAGCGCGGGCCCCTGCACAGCCTCCGGCTGCCCAGCCGCCACCGTCGCGGGCCCTATCGCCCCGGACGACCGCCACCCCCCACGCCCGCGCCGGGCGAACCACAAGCCCACCACCTCCACCACGTACGGCCAGGTTCCCTACCGACCGTCGCGGATCAAGGCCCACCCCGCAACCGCGCCCCCGCCGCGTCCTAGGATTGGTCCGGGGCCCCCGGGCGCCGTGCCGGTGTAGCTCAATTGGCAGAGCACTCGCCTTGTAAGCGAAAGGTTAGGGGTTCAAGTCCCCTCACCGGCTCCAGTACCAGTTCAGCGCTGTCTCGCCCGAGAAGTGATCTCGTTGGCCGCCCGGCTGCCCTTGGTCGCCGTCACTGGCCTGAGTGTTCTCCCACAGGACAAGCCGAGTTCGCGCACTCGCCGACTGTGTGTCGGAGAAGGAAACGACGCGTCGGGCCGTCCGCGACGACTGTTGCGCCGGGGTTGCGGGTGGGCAAGATCGGGTAAGCGTGTGACGATGGTGGTTGATCGCCGCGGTGCGGCTCTGCTGGTGGAGGGGACGGGCGCGTGGTGATGGGGGAGCCGGTCGTGCGGGTGGGGGCGGCTACCGATGTGGGGTTGGTGCGCGCGGTCAACGAGGACAACTACCTGGTGACCGGGACGGTCTTCGCCGTGGCCGACGGGATGGGCGGGCACGCGGCCGGGGATGTGGCCAGTGGGCTCGCGGTGGCGGGGCTGGCTTCGCTGGGGGCGCGAGGGCCGGTGCGGCCGGATGACGTGCGGCGGCATGTCATGGGGCTCAACCGGGACATCCTCGACGCGGCGGCGCGGAATCCGGCGCAGGCGGGGATGGGGACGACGCTCACCGGGTTGTGCCTGGCCGACTTCGCGGGGTCGGCGCACTGGGTGGTGTTCAACGTGGGCGACTCGCGGGTTTACCGGTTCGCGGGCGGGGAGTTGGCGCAGCTCACCGTCGACCACTCCGAGGTGGCCGAGTTGGTCGCGTCGGGGGAGTTGAGCGAGGCCGAGGCCGCCGACGACGTGCGGCGCAATGTGGTGACCCGGGCGTTGGGGGCGGGGGTGACGCCGGAGCCGGACCTGCTGGTGTTCCCGCCCGCCGAGGGGGACCGGTTCCTGCTGTGCTCGGACGGGTTGACCGGCGAGCTGGACTCGGCGGCCATCGCGGCGGTCCTCGCGGCGGTGGACGACCCGCAGGCCGCCGCCGAGCACCTGGTCCGGGCCGCTGTCGACGCGGGCGGGCGGGACAACGTGACCGTCGTCATCGTCGACCATGTGCGGCAGGAGACCGCGCCGTAGGCCGGGGCGCTCGATCGGACCGCGGCCGTTCGGCCGAATCCCCTGCGGCCTAACGGTCTTCGGGTGTGCGGTGTGCGGCCGAAGGGCTTCGCCTGTGCCGCATGCGGCTGAACGCCTTCAGGTGAGCACTAGGCCGACCAAGCCCGCGCCACGTGACGTCGGAGGCGTTGGGCGGC
Source organism: Actinokineospora sp. NPDC051303 (assembly GCF_055586285.1). Classification (NCBI taxonomy): domain Bacteria; kingdom Bacillati; phylum Actinomycetota; class Actinomycetes; order Pseudonocardiales; family Pseudonocardiaceae; genus Actinokineospora; species Actinokineospora sp. NPDC051303. Next base: position 103,478 of record NZ_JBVJIN010000005.1, on the reverse strand, counting down.
AAGGGAACGGCCCCGGAGCTGGGGGTCCACCGGGGCCGTTCACCCACTGCATCGCCGTGGTCGGCGCTTCGTTTCACCGACTGGCGAGTAGATCGAGTTCTCCCCAGCCTGGGGACAGCGCTGTGCATAGATCGACTTCGGATGGCGGATTGACGCGCGTGTCCACAGTCGCAGTAAAGCCGGGCTTCCGGTCCCGCGCCGATACCGCTAGATTAGGCGAGCCTTACCTAAACTGAGTGGGAGAGCGCGCGTGCACCGGTATCACGAACTGAGAGTCCCTGGTCGGTTCGAGCCGTTGGCGTTGGCGGGGCGCCTGGCGGAGGCGGACGTGTTCGACGGGCACGTCGTCTACGAGCGGGCGGGCGAGTGGTGGTTCGCCGGGGACCGGCTGGTCGAGGTGATCCTCAACCGGGACGCCATCCACACCGTCAGTGATGGCGGAGCCGTCGCGGAGGCGTGGACCGACACGCCGTTGCGGCAGGTGCGCGACGCGCTCGCGGGGGCCGGGGTCGAGGGGTGGCACGCCTTCGGGTGGGCCGGGTTCGAGTTGGCGTACGCGCTCGCGGGGCGGCCGGATCTGGTCGGTGGCGAGCAGCCGTTGCTGCATATGGCCATTCCGCGCACGGAGATCCGGCTCGGCGAGGCTGAGGTGATCGTCCGCAGCGTCGATGAGCACCGGCTCGCCGAGGTCCGTGATCTGCTGCGCTGCCCGCTGGACGTGTCCGCGCGGGAGGCGACGCCGGTCGACGTCCTCGATGACAGCAGTCGGATCGCATACCAGGACAGCGTTGCCAAAGCGGTCTCCGACATCGGCAAGGGCAAGCTGCAGAAGGTGATCCTCTCCCGCGCGGTCGACGTGCCGTTCGAGGTCGACCTCGTCTCCACCTACGTTCTCGGCAGGCGCCGCAACACCCCGGCCCGCTCGTTCCTGCTCGATCTCGGCGGCTGGCAGGCGGCCGGGTTCAGCCCGGAGACCGTCACCGAGGTCAGCGCGGACGGCGAGGTCTCCACCCAGCCGCTGGCGGGCACCCGCGCCTATGTGGACGGCAGCGAGTCCGATGTGGACCGTCGGCTGGACCTGGTGTCGGACCCCAAGGAGGTCTTCGAGCACGCCGCGTCGGTCAAGCTGGCCTACGAGGAGCTTGAGGCGCTGTGCGAGCCGGGTTCGGTGACGGTCAAGGAGTTCATGGCCGTCAAGGAGCGCGGCAGCGTCCAGCACCTCGGCTCCCGGGTCAACGGCACGCTTTCCGGCGGCCGCAACGCCTTCGACGCGCTGGCCGCCCTGTTCCCCGCCGTCACCGCGTCCGGCATCCCCAAACTTCCCGCCTACGACCGCATCGCCGCCCTGGAGGACCGCCCGCGCGACCTCTACGCGGGCGCGGTCCTCATGGTCGCCCAGGACGGTTCCCTCGACGCCGCGCTGGTGCTGCGCGCCATCTACCGCAAGGACGGCCGCACGTGGCTGCGCGCGGGCGCGGGCATCGTCGCGGACTCCACTCCCGAGCGGGAGTACGAGGAGACCTGCGAGAAGCTCGGCAGCGTCGCCCCGCACGTGGTCCGCGCCGCGCGCGAACTCGCCTACCGGGGCTGAGTCCGGGAAGCGGCTTCCCGGGCCACGGCTTCCAAGCGGTCGCGGTAAGCCGCCCACCAGGTCTGGTCGCCGGGCGCGAGGTTGTCGACTTCCGGCCGCAGCCCGGCGGCCCCGTCGATCTGTTCCCGCACGATGTCGGCGTGCCCGGCGTGCCGGTGCGTTTCGGCGATCATGTGCACGAGCACGCGGTGCAGGGTCGTCGTGGCGCGGTCGTCGGGCCAGTGCGGCACGCGGCCGGGCGCGTCGAGGGGCAGCGCGGTGATCGTGGCGTCGGAATGAGCCTGGACTCGTTGGTAGAGCCCGACTATGTCCTCGCGGGACTCGTCCGCGGCGGCCCACATGTCGATGTTGGGCTCGGCGTCGTCGGCGAGCCAGGGCAGCCGCTCCGGGAACGGCCGCCCGAAGGTGTCGCCGAAGTAGCCCACCTCGCAGCCCGCCAAATGCTTGACCAGCCCCAGAAGATTGGTGCCGGTGGGCGTGAGCGGGCGGCGGACGTCGTACTCCGAAAGCCCGTCGAGCTTCCAGAGCACGGCGTCGCTGCCTTGCCGCAGATACCTGTGGAGACTGGTTTTCGGATCGTTCATGCCGCCCAGCCTGTCAGAGGCGGGCGGCCAGCGCCTTCTTGCTCACCTTGCCGACCGCCGTGTAGGGGAACTCGTTCAGCACTTCGAGGCGGTCGGGCAGCTTGTAGTCGGCCAGGCCGCGCGAGCGCAGGAACGCGGTCAGCTCGGCCAGGGTGGGCGGCTCGCCGTGCGGCAGGACGCAGGCGCAGGTCCGCTCGCCCAGCATCGCGTCCGGCACGGCGACCACGGCGGCGTCGTGCACCGCGGGGTGGGCCAGCAGGTGGCTTTCGACCTCCTCGGCCGACACCTTCTCCCCGCCCCGGTTGATGGTGTCCTTGACCCGGCCGTCGACCACCAGGTGCCCGGAAGGCAACTGCCGCACCAGGTCCCCGGTGAGGTAGAAGCCGTCCGGGGTGAAGGCTTTGGCGTTGTGCTCGTCGGCCCGGTAGTAGCCGCGCAGCGTGTACGGGCCGCGGGTCAGCAGTTGGCCGAGTTCGCCGGGCGCCACGTCCGCGCCGTCCTCGTCCACGATCCGGATCTCGTCGTCTGGACACAGTGGACGGCCCTGGGTGGTGTGGACCAGCTCGTCCGGGTCGTCCAGGCGGGTGTAGCAGAGCAGGCCCTCGGCCATGCCGAACACCTGCTGCAGGTCGCAGCCCAGCGTCGGGCGGACCCGCAGCGCGGTCTCCTCTTTCAGCTTGGCTCCGCCGACCTGCAACAGCCGCAGGCTCGACAGGTCGCGGCCCGCCCACTTCGCCGCCTCCAGCCACAGCAGCGTCAGCGACGGCACCAGCGCGGTCACCGTCACCCGTTCCCGCTCGATCAGCGGGAAGGCGTCCGGCGGGCTCGGGCTCGGCGCCAGCACCACCGTGCCGCCCGCGTGCAGCGTGCCCAGGATGCCGGGGCAGGCCAGGGCGAAGTTGTGCGCGATCGGGAGCGCCGCCAGGTACACGGTGTCCTGGTCGAGGCCGGTGACTTCCGCGCTGGCGCGCAGGTTGTAGGCGTAGTCGTCGTGCGTGCGCGGGATCAGCTTCGGCAGGCCGGTCGTCCCGCCGGACAGCAGGAACAGCGCCACCGACGACGGATCGGGCGCGGGCAGCGGAATCGGCTCAGCGTCCACATCGGACAGTGCGGTGAACGGGCCGGGGTCGCCCGCGACGAGCACGCGCGGCCCGGGGACCTCCGCGAGCACTTCCGTTGCCAGGTCACGGTAATCGAACCCGGCGTGGGTGTCCGGAATGACGTACGCGACGGCGTCGCTGTGCGCGCACAGATAGGTGATTTCGCTGCGCCGGTGCGCCGGAAGCGCGTACACCGGGCGCGCGCCGAGGCGGAACAACGCCAGCGACAGCACCACGAACTCGACCGTGTTCGGCAGGTGCACCACCACGTTGTCGCCCGGGGCGACGCCGAACGCGCGCAGACCGGCGGCCATCCGGTCGGCCCGCGCGCGCAGTTCGGCGTAGGTCAGCCGCGTGGTCCCCTGGACCAGGGCGGTCCGGTCGGGGCCGCCCCCCGGCGTGTCGCCGAGGAGCGTTCCCGTCCAGTAGCCGCGGTCGCGGTACTTCGTGGCGAAGTCGTCAGGAAACGACATCCGTGCGCGCCTTCTCGACCACGCTCGTCAGCTCGCGGATGATCGGGGTGAGCTTCTGGTACGACATCGGCGTCTCCGGGTGCCACAGGCCGAGCTGACCGGCCTTGACCGCGGGCAGCTGCGCCCAGGTCGGGATCTTGGCCATCTCCGCCTGCGGCAGGGTGAAGTCGCGCGAGTCGTTGAGGATCAGGTCGGCCGGGTAGCGCGAGACCTGCTCCCAGCTCAGCTCCTCCCAGCTCGGGGCCTCGCCGCCGGTCGGGGTCACCATGTCCAGGCCCTGCTTGCCGAAGTAGTTCAGGTCGCTGAAGAAGTTCGGCTTCGCCACCAGCAGCGCGTCCTTGGAACCCTGCACCACCATGGTCTTGAGGCCCGGCTTGGCCGCGGTCGCCGCCTTGAGCGCCTCGCCCGCGCTCTCGAACTCCTGCTTCGCCTTGGCCAGGTCGGCCGAGTTCAGGTCGGCGCCAAGGGATTCGGCGAGCTTCGCGAACTTCGCGATGCCCTCGGCCGCGGACACGCCGCCGAGCTGGATGGCGACCATCGGCGCCTTCTCCTCGATCGCCGTCGCGGACTCCTCCGGGATGTACCAGAGGGCCTCGCCGTACATGATCGTGATCAGCAGCTCCGGCTTGAGCGCGGTGTACTTCTCGATGTTGAACTCGCCGAACTCGCTGCCCACCGACGGGGTGTTCGGATCGAGGTCGCCTGCCTGCGGGGCGGGCTTGCCGTCGGTGGTCTTCTGCGGGCCGAACACGCCGATCGGCTTGACGCCGAAGTCCACCAGCGTCGCCGCCGCGTTGACCTGCATGACGATCTTGGTCGGGCGCTGCGGCAGCGAGACCTTCTTGCCGCGGTCGTCGGTGAACTCCCACGGGCCAGACGGCGCGGCGGCCGTGCTCGAACCGCCGGTCGAGGAACCGGGGGCCGCGTCGCCGCACGCGACGAGGACGCTGGCCAGCGCGACGCCGGTGGCGACGGCCAGGAACTTTCGGCGGCGGGTTTGCCTGGTGGGGAAGGTGTTCATCGGTCTGCTCTCTGTTTCTCGGGGAGATGCGTGGTGGTTTCCGAGTCAGCGGGAACGGTCGGCGGGCATTTGTGGCGCCCGAACGGGACGACCAGCGGGGTGCCGCTGAGCGGGTCTGTGATCACCTCGCAGCGCAGACCGAACACGTCGTGGACGAGTTCGGCGGTGACCACCTCGGCCGGGTCGCCCTCGGCGACGACTCGGCCGGACTTCATCGCCACCACGTGGTCGGCGTAGCGGCTGGCCTGGTTGAGGTCGTGCAACACCATCACCACGGTTCGGGCCGCGGTGAGATTGAGGTCGGCGATCAGGTCGAGGACGTCGATCTGGTGCGCCAAATCCAAATAGGTCGTCGGCTCGTCCAGCAGCAGGAACGGGGTTTCCTGGGCCAGCGCCATCGCGATCCACGCGCGCTGCCGCTGCCCGCCGGACAGCTCGTCCACCGGCCGGTCGGCGAGGTCGGTCATCGCGGTCGAGGCGAGCGCGTGGCCGATCGCGTCGCCGTCGTCCGGGGACCACTGCCGCCACCAGGTCTGGTGTGGACTGCGCCCGCGCCCGACCAGCTCCCGCACGGTCATGCCCTCCGGCGCGACCGGCGACTGCGGCAGGATTCCCAGCTGCCGGGCCAGATCCCGGGCTCGCATCCGGTGGATCGACTGCCCGTCAAGGTAAACCGCGCCCTCGTCCGGGCTGAGCAGCCGCGACATGCCGCGCAGCAGGGTCGACTTGCCGCACGCGTTCGCGCCGACGATCACGGTGACCTTGCCGGACGGGATGGTCAGGTCGACCCCGTCGATCACGACGCGCTTGTCGTAGGCCAGCCGCAGGTTCTCGGCGCGCAGTCCGGATGTCATTCAGGCTCCAACTCGGTTGGCACGGGCAAGCAGCCACAGCAGGAAGGGCGCGCCGACCGCGCCGGTCACGACGCCGACCGGCAGGCCGAACGGGCGGGCGATCAGGTCGCCGACGAGCACGATCACCGCGCCCATCAGCGCCGAGGCCAGCGGCGGCGGTGTCGGCCGCCTGGTCAGCCGCAGCGCGGTCTGCGGAGCCACCAGGGACACGAACGCCACGGGACCAGCGGCAGCGGTCGCGAACGCGACCAGCCCGACGCCGCCGAGCATCAGCGCCAGCCGCGCCTTCTGCACCGGGACGCCGAGCCCGCGCGCGGTGTCGTCGCCCAGCGTCAGCGCGGCGAGCCAGCGGGACATGAGCAGCGCCAACGGGATCAGCACCAGCACCGCCACCGCGACCGGGGTCACGTGCCGCCACTCGCGCAGGTTCAGGCTGCCGGTCAGCCAGATCACCGCGCGCTGCGCCTGAAACAGGTCGGCGCGTTGCAGCAGGTAGCTGGTCGTGCTGGTGAACAGCGCGGCGACCCCGATGCCGACGAGCACGATCCGGTAGCCGGTGGTGCCCTGCCGCCAGGCCAGCAGGTAGATCGCGGTCGCGCTGACCAGCCCGCCGAGCAGCGCCAGTGACGACGAGCCCAGCGTCCCCCCGAACCCGAGCACGATCCCGGCGACCGCCGCGGTGCTCGCGCCTTCGGTGACCCCGATGATTTCCGGGCTGGCCAACGGGTTGCGCGCCACGGTCTGGAACAGCGCGCCCGCCATGCCGAACGCGAGCCCGGCGAGCAGCCCGACCAGCGCGCGCGGCAGCCGCAGGTCGTAGACGATCTCCACCGCGGTCGGGTCGCCGTACCAGAACAGCGCCCGCGCGGCCTCGAACGCGTCGATCGGATAGTCGCCGACGGTCAGTTCCACGCAGAACGCGGCGAACGCGACCACGGCCAGCGCGGCGCACACGGCCAGCACCCGAGGGCGAATCTCCCCGGACGGCCCGCGCGCGCCGATCCGGTAGGTGAGCACGGCCATCACAACTCCGGCAGTTTCCGTCGGCGGACCAGGGCGATGAAGAACGGCGCGCCCAGGAAGGCCACGACGATCCCGACGTGCACTTCGGACCGGTCGGCGATGACCCGGCCGAGCACGTCGGCGGCAAGCAGCAGGGCGGGCGCGAGGACCGCGGAGTAGGCCAGCACCCAGCGCTGGTCGGGGCCGGTGAGCAGCCGGGCGATGTGCGGCACCACCAGGCCCAGGAACGCGATCGGCCCGCACACCGCGGTCGCCCCGCCCGCGAGCAGCGTGATCGCCACCGCGCCCAGCAGGCGCATCGCCACCACGTTCTGCCCGAGCGAGCGGGCGACGTCGTCGCCGAGCGCCAGGATGTTCAACCCGGGCGCGGAGACCGCGGCCAGGAGCACGCCCAGCGCCAGGAACGGCAGAACCTGAAGCAACGTCGAGGTATCCGGCACGTTGAGCGACCCGACCGCCCAGAACCGGTAGTCGTCCAGGGTCGCGGAGTCGAGCAGCAGGATCATGCTGATCACCGACTGCAACAGCGCGCTCACCGCGGCTCCGGCCAGCGCGAGTTTCGCCGGATTGGCCCCGCCCCGCCCCAGGCTGCCCAGCACGTAGACGACGACTGTCGCGGCCAGCGCGCCCGCGAAGGCGAACCAGATGTAGCCGAACAGCGCCGTCACCCCGAACACGCTGGTGGTCAACACGACGCCGAGGGCGGCGCCCGCGCCGACGCCGAGCAGGCCGGGGTCGGCGAGCGGGTTGCGGGTCAGCCCCTGCATCAACGCGCCCGCGAGCCCCAGCGACACACCCACGGCGAGCCCGAACAGCGTCCGGGACAGTCGCATCCCGTTGACGATCGCGGCGTCCTCCCCGGACTCCGCGCTGCCGAGCAGCCGCAGCACTTCCCATAGCGGGATGTGCTTGTTGCCCACCATGATCGACAACAGCGTGACCAGCACAAGCACCCCCATGGCGGCGATCAGCCACAGGAGGCGGGGACGGGCCTGCACGGGCCGGGTCGGGGCGAGCACGGGGTGAGGATAGCCTAAGAAAGGCAAGCCTTAGTTTAGAAGTTTCCGGGAGGGTTCATGCGGGTCGTCATGTTCGGCTTTCAGACCTGGGGGCACCGCACCCTGCGGGCGCTGCTGGACTCCGAGCACGAGGTGGTCACCGTCGTCACCCACCCCCCGGGCGAAGGCGCGTACGAGAAGGTGTGGAGCGACTCCGTCGCCGACCTGGCCGCCGAACACGGGGTCCCGGTCATCATCCGGGAGCGGCCCGACGACGAGGAACTGGTGACCGTCCTCAAGGAGCTGTCCCCGGACGTCATCGTGGCGACCAACTGGCGCACGTGGATTCCGCCCCGCATCTTCACCCTGCCCCGCTACGGGACCCTCAACGTGCACGACTCCCTGCTGCCCGCCTACGCGGGCTTCTCGCCGCTGATCTGGGCATTGATCAACGACGAGAAGGAGGTCGGCGTCACCGCGCACATGATGGACGAGACGTTGGACGCGGGCGACATCGTCCTGCAACGGGCTGTCCCGGTGGGACCCCGGGACACGACCGCCGACCTGTTCGCCAAGACGCTGGAACTGTTCGGACCGATCACGGTCGACGGCCTCGCCGAGATCGCGTCCGGCCGCACGGACTTCGTGAAGCAGGACCGGTCCAAGGCGAGCTTCTTTCACAAGCGGGCCGAAGAGGACCTGCGGATCGACTGGAACTGGTCGGCCGAGGAACTGGACCGGTTGGTGCGGGCCCAGTGCGCGCCGTACCCGAGCGCTTTCACCTTCCATCGGGGGCGGCGCCTGGAAATCATCGAGGCGCGGGTGTCGGAGGCTCGGTACGGGGGGACGCCCGGGCGGATCTTCTACCGGGAAGGCGATGGGGTGGCGATCGTGGCCGGGGCGGACGCTCGGCGGGGGCGCAATCACGGTCTGCTGGTGGTGAAGGTGCGGACGGAGGACGGGGTTGAGCTGTCCGCTGGGGAGTACTTCACCCATATGGGCGGATATCTGACTGCTCAGCCCTGATTTCGCCTGCTCGATGGTGTGCGGCACTGGGCGGGTCGGCTGTTCCGCCCAGTGCGCGGGATGGGCCTGGCTTCAGGGCTGGTGGGCGGGTTCCCCGCAGTGGGCGCTGTGTGCCGCGGGCTGACCGATGGTCGCCTCGTAGTCGACGCGGGGCGGGAGGTCGTTGAGCTTGCCCTGGTTGACCAGGATGACGTTGTCGAGCAGTGGGGGAATCATCTCCCGCAGCACCGTCGACAGGGTGATGGCGGCTTCGGCGGACAGCCTGAGGTTCAGGGACGCGCATTTGCCGAACTGCCCGAGTTCGAGTTCGAGGGTTTCCTCATCGACGCTGTAGCCGATCACTCCGTGCGTGACCTCGAATGTGCCCGCGAACGCGGCTGGGAAGGGCATTGCCGGGGGTCCAATCTGTGCGGTGGTTTTCGGTGGGGTGGAGCAGCATCACCGCGCGGACGATCCGCTCCAGTCGCCGCCGCTGCCGATACCGTCCAATGTGGAGGGCCAGACTGCCGAGGAGCAGTCCGACGCTCGCGCCGATGAGCGCGTCCATGAGGGTGGTCATCACGCGTGTCTGTCCGTGCTGTCGTTCACGGCTGTCGCTCCGGTGGCGGAGTCCGCTGGGTCAGGGCGAAGCCGAGTTTGCGGCGCAGGTCTTGGACTTTCGTCTCGTCCCTGGTCCGCCAGGCCACCCCGGGTGGCTCCTGGGTGACCAGCACTTCCGTTCCCGCGACCTCGATGGCGAGCACGCGACCGTGGTCGTCGGTAGCGGTCCACTGTGGAGTACCTTGGGCGCGCATGGCGGCCTCTCCCTGATCGGTCGGAGCGCACGGCCCCTCCGCCATGTGCTTACATAACCATCATCGGCTTACGTGAGCGGAGCCGCAATGCCCCGATCGGGCGATGGCGTGGAGAGCGCGGGTAGGGTCTAAGCTTGCTTACGTGAATGAAAGCATGAACATGGCCGGAAGGGAGCTGGGTGCGGAGGTTCGACGCGCACGTGAGCGAGCGGGTTTGACGCTACGGCAGCTCGCGCAAAGAACCGGATTCTCGGACACCAAGCTCAGTTTCTGGGAAACCAGCACGCGGCTGCCGTCCCAGGCCGACCTGGCCCACGCGCTTGACATCCTGGGTGTCGAAGACGCCGATCGTGAACACCTTCTCGGCTTGCGCAGGCAGGCCGAGGCTCCAGGCGAACTGGTCGCCGGAAAGCCCAACCTCGGGCGGTTCATCGAGATGGAGCGTGCCGCCTGTCGGATCACCCAGGTCAGTCTCGCGCTGATTCCTGGTCTGCTCCAATCCGAGGGCTACGCCCGCGCCATTTTCGCCAGGACTCCGGACAACGACACAAAGGTCGAGGTCCGGGTCGAGCGTCAACGCATTCTCACCCGCGATGACCCGCCGCCTGCCGAGTTGCACGCCCTGATGGATGATGAGATGTTGGCGCGGCCGATCGGCTCGCCGAAGGTGATGCGGGAGCAGTTCCGCCATCTGCTGGAAATGGCCGAGTTGCCCAACGTCACGATTCAGCTCATTCCGTCGACCGCGCGTGGCTACTCACCTCATTTGGTTGGTGGGTTCATCCTGTTCGAGTTCGACAAGGCAGATCCGATCGTGCATTTGGAACACTCCAATGCCACGGTGAACCTGTGGGCACCCAAAGACGTCACCGCCTATCGGGCGGCGATCGAAGTAGTAGCGCAGCGGGCGATGACTCCGGCCCGGAGTGTCGAGGTCATCGCGGAAATCGTCGAGGGAATGGAGAAAAAGACGTGATGACGACAGTCGCTTATGACCTGCGGTGGAGGAAGTCCTCGTACTCAAGCGGGCAGGAGACTTGCGTTGAGTTGGCCCACACCCTTGCGGTGGTGAGGGACAGCAAGAACCCGGCTGGGCCTGTCCTCGGAGTCGACGCCCGCCGCCTGGTGCGTGCTGTGCGGGACGGATTGCTGGGCTGAGCGCGGTGACTCCGATTCGACGGAATGAGGAGAACGACGTGATGACGACGGCTGCTTATGACCTGCGGTGGAGGAAGTCCTCGTACTCCGATGGGCAGGAGACTTGTGTTGAGTTGGCTCACACTCTTGCTGTGGTGAGGGACAGCAAGAATCCGGCTGGGCCGACGCTCGGAGTCGACGCTCGCGGCCTGGTGCGTGCTGTGAAGGGCGGGCTGCTGGGCTGAACGCCTCCGGGACCAAGCCGAAGCAGGGGGCTCGACGCCGTTCGGAGCCCCCTGCTCCCGGCGCGGTCAGGAGGTGATGGCGGCGACGGCGGTGGAGAGGTCGCTGACGGCGGTGGCTACGGGTTCCACTGGGGCGACCAGTTTGGTGAGGGTGTCCAAGAGGCGCTGGAGTTTGCCCCTGTCGGGGGTTGGTTGTTCTAGTTCGCCTGCTACTTCGTCGGTGAGTTCCGTTGCCCGCGCTGGGACCTCGTGGGTTGCCAGGAGGTTTCGGAGGGTGGCCAGCAGGGCGGTCGGATCACCTTGTCCTATGTGGACTGAGGCGTTGTCGCCGATGGCGGTGGGGCCCAGGTTGACGGTGCCGCCGAATACCTGGAAGCCCTTGTTGACCTCCATGGGTCCTCCTGTCACGAAGTGCTCGCCTGTGCCTTCTGGCCTACTGCCAGGGCGCCGACATTACTGGTTCCGCCGGTCTGGATGACGCCTTCGTTGAGGATGGTGGTCTGGCGGTTGCGGAGTTCGGTGGTGTCGACGTCGTGGAGTTCCAGGAACTCGATGATGGCTTCCAGGGTGTGGCGTTCCACCAATTTGAGGTGCTTGGCGGCGTCGTCGTGTTGGAACTGGGTGGTGAAACTGGGGGCGGTGGCGGCTTCGCGGATGGAGAACGCGGTGCCGTAGTCGAAGGCGGGGTCCTTGGCCGCCAGGGCGCGTTCGCGGTGTCGGGCGCGGGCGTAGCGGGTGGGGGCCAGCAGGTCCGCGATCAGGTGCAGCGGCGCCCTCAGCAGGGCCGGGATCGCTTGCCGTAGCGCGGGAGTGAGTTCCTTCGCCAGGTCGAAGTCGCGTTCGTCCAGTCGCACGTTGATCGGTTTGGCCACGGTGCGGTCGCATTCGGCGTAGAGCATGTGGCCATCGGTGGTGAATCTGAGGAAGGTGCTGGCCACGACCTGGCCGCCCCAGGACGGGATGTGCGCGCAGAGGTAGCGGCGGGCGGCGTCGGTGGGGGGCGCGCTGTCGGGCAGGGTGAAGGCGGGGGGTTCGGTGCGGTCGGTCACCAGGAGGCCGCGCAGGGCGCTGCCGTCGGCGAAGTAGCGGTTTTCCAGGTGCACGGCGGGGAGGGGAGCGCCTACGCCGTCCGGGGCAGTGGTTTCCGCCAGCCGGTGGCGCACGTGGGCGGTGAGAGCTTCCTCGGTAAATGGCTTGGGGGCGGCCGCTTCCGTGCCGGTGACCGGGTCTTTCCTGGGGAGGACGGGGAGAGCGAAGGACCAGCCGGGCTCGGCGGCGCCATAGCCGACGTAGGGGCGGAAGCCGCTGAAAATGGTGACGTTGCCCTGTTCCGCCTGCTCGATCGTGGTGAGGCGGTCAACAGCCCAGGCGGGTGGGGAGTCGGGATTGCCGTGGTCGACCGCGAAACGGTCGCGGCGCAGGCGGTCCACGGTGCGCACACGCAGGCTGTGGCGGTGGTGCAGCAGCAAAGCCGCGGCCGCGGCGATGGTCGGCAGGACCATCCAGACACTGGCGAACATCAGCAGCACACCCGCCACCAGAGTCCCGGTGAGCCGCAGCCGCAGCATGGTGCGTAATCGCAGCGCGGTCAGACAATGCAGCACCACCAGCCGCAGATCGACCCCGGGCGACGGCGCAACGGCCCGGACGCGTTTCGACAGCAGAGTCCGCACGACCTGCTCGGCGTACGCGCCCTCCAGGTAGGCCGCGCCGCTGAGCAGCCGGGTCGTCTCGGTGTCCTCGGCCGGGTTGGGCCAGTTCGCGACGTCCATGACCGGGCCCGCTCCCCTTCTTGTGGACTGGACAGGGGCCGTGCGCGGGCGACGGCCCCGATTGCCCAGCAGCGACAGGTAAGTCGCGACGATCGCCCCGAAGAGCACGCCGAATTGCAGTGCCTGGGCAAGGTAATCCTGGCCCATCAACCAGATCAGGCGCGGCTTGTCACTGGTCTCGATGAGCAGCCACACGATCCGACTGACCAGGCTCGCCCCCGTGACCAGCACAGTCACCAACGCGAACCGGGAAACCCCGGCAGAGCCCCGGATTCGGGGGCTGGCCCACCACAACCCCACCCCACAGGCGAGAAGCAGCAGCGCCGATCCGCCGATCCGCACCTCAGGTTCCACCAGGTAAGGCGGCGGTGCGAGCACACCGACCAGATACCTGCTCAGCGGGTCTTCCGCCGCGTCCAGCAGATCGTGGGCGACCTCGTCATACCCCAGGACCAGCACATAGCCCAACACGAACACGAACCCGGGCGCTCCCCGGGCGGGCCGTCTCGGCATGATCCGAAGCTAGCGGCTGCCCTGACCTTGGTCAACGAGCGCACACCCCGGCAACCGGCGCGATCAAAGGCGCGGGGTCCGCGCGACAGTCTTCGAGGTTGAACACCGGCTTAGTGGGGTCCAAGTCTCGGCTTGAGGGCGTTATGGACATCTTCCCCATGCCGGGGTTCGGCGATCGGCAGGCCCGCGTGGCTTCGCAGGGCCCCGGGGCGGCGAATTCCGAAGCTAGCGGCTGACCTGACCTTGGTCAACGAGGGCGCCCACGCGGCGTAGTTCTGGGTACAGCGCGGCGACTAGGAGAACGCTGAACACGCAGATGCCGCCGCCGATCGCGATCGCTGGGCCGGGGCCGACCAGGCTGGCGCCGAAACTGGTCAGGATGCCGCCGAGGGACGGGCCGGTGACCGCTTGCGCCAGCCAGAGGCTGCCTACCCGGCCCTGCAACCGGTCCGGTGTGTTGCCCTGCAACAGCGCGCGCCGCAGGATCTCGGAGAACACGTCCGCGAGGCCGCCGACGCCGAGGAGGAACAGGACCATGCCCAGGTTGGTGCTCAGGCCGACGCCGGTCGCCGCGATGCCCCAGAGGGCGGCCACGCCGACCAGGGTGAGTCCGGAGCGTTTCACCGTGGAGGTCCAGCCGGACAGGACTGAGCCGACGAACGCGCCGACCGCGGGGGCGGTGTAGAGCAGGCCGACGAGTTCCGGGCCGCCGCCGAGGCGTTCTTCCGCGAGTTGCGGGTAGAGGGCCCCGGGCATGGCGAACAGCATCGCGCCCATGTCGATGAGCAGCAGTGAGGCGATGAGCCGGTTGCCGCGCAGGAATCGCAGCGCCTCGCGCAGGCTGCCTTCGGCGGTGTCCGGCTCGGGCTCGGCCGGTGGCAGGGGACGCAGTAGGGCGAGCAAGGCGGTGGTGCCCAGGGCCATCGCTGCGGCGGCGCAGTAGCAGGCGACCAGGCCGGGGCCCGCGATGACCAGCCCGGACAGGGTGGGGCCGACGATCGCGCCGAGTTGGGTGGTGACCGCGAGCAGCGCGCTGGCCGAGCCGAGTTGGTCGCCGGGGACCATGGCGGGGACGACGGCGGTGAGCGCGCACTCGCCGATGCCGTCGATCACGCCGTGGGTGCCCGCGCAGACGAACACGATCCACAGTTGCGGCTCCGGCAGCGCCGCGTTGGCGGCGAGCCCGGCGAAGCCGATCGCGGCTCCGAAGCTGGACAGCACCACCAGCCGTTTCCGGTCGGTGCGGTCGGCGAGGACGCCGCCGATGAGGAAGCCGACGAGCAGTCCGGCGCCCAGGGTGAGGCTCACCAGGGCGACCGGCGCGGAAGTTCCCGTGATCTGGAACACCTGCACGGCCACCGCGACGGAGGTGAGCCCGATGCCGAGCAACCACACGGTCCTGCTGGTCAGCACCAACCGGAAGTCCCGATTGGCGCGGACCGCGCCGAGATCGAGCACGAGCTGTCCGAGTCGCACGGGGTCTCCGATTTCTCCTAGGTAAGGCTAGCCTCTTGAGAGGTAAGGCTTGCCTAAATTAGCATCCGGAGCCGGTGCTGTCCGTCAACGAGGAGGCTTGATCAGCTGTGACCGACGACGGCCACGCGCGATCCCGCAAGCGCGAACTGCTGCGCCGCAGGCTCGCCGAATCCGGGCTCGCCGACCAAGCCGGCCCGGTCGCCGCTGGTCCCACCGGCGCGCTTTCGGCCGCGCAGCGCCGGATGTGGCTGCTCCAGCAGTTGGACCCGGGCAGTGTCGCCTACACACTGTGCGCCGCGGTTGGACTGTCCGGTCGACTCGACACTGCTGCGTTTGCCACCGCGTTCGAGACAGCGTGCGCGCGGCACGCGATCCTCCAAACGGTCTATCCGGACGCGGACACACAGATTGTCCGTCCCGAGTTGAGCCCCACGCTGCCGGTGCTGGACGCGGACTTGGACAGTGTGGTCGCCGAGTTGGGCGGCACGCCGTTCGACCTGGCCGCCGAGTCCCCGCTGCGCGCCCGGCTGCTGCGGGTGGCTCAGGACGAGCACGTGCTGCTGCTGGTCGCGCATCACATCGCCTGGGACGACGCGTGCTGGGAGATCCTGCTCGCCGACGTCGCCGCCGCCTACACCGGCCAGGACCTGGCCCCGCCGGTCGCCTACGCCGTGGACGACCGCGAGCGCCCCGCCGACCTCGCCTACTGGCGCGAGCGGCTCACGCCGGTCCCGGAAAGCCTTGCCCTGCCGACGGATCGCCCGCACCAGACCAAGCCGGGGGAGGCGTGCGAGCGGCTCACCCGGACGCTGCCGCCCGCCGTCGCCGAGCGAGTGCGGGAGGTCGCGCGCCAGGAAGGCGTGACCCCGTTCATGCTGCTCTCGGCCGCGGTGACGGCCGTGCTGCACCGCTACACCGGGGCGACGGACATCACGCTCGGCACGCCGGTGGTCAACCGGGGCCGCGAGGACCGGTCGCTGGGCAACTTCGGCAACACGGTGGTGCTGCGCTCCACTGTGGACGGCGAGCGAAGCTTCCGCGAACTCTTGGCGCAGGCGCGGGAGGTCTGCGCTGGCGCGTACGCGCACGCCGGGCTGTCCTTCGACCGGCTGGTCGCCGAGCTGGCCCCGGAGCGGGTCGCCGGGCGGTCGGTGCTGTTCGACGTGCTGTTCTCGCTGCGGACCGAGGTGCTGCGCGGCTTCGCCCTTCCCGGGATCGCCGTGCGGGACGTGCCGGTGTTCAACGGCGCCGCCCAGTTCGACCTGGCGCTGGCCGCGGTGCTCACCGACAACCTGATGCTGGAAGCGACCTACCGCACCGAGTTGTTCGACGCCGAGACCGTCGACACCCTGCTGCGGCACGCCGACCGGCTGCTGCGCGCGGTGCTCGACGACCTGGACGCACCGCTGTCGCGCATCGATCTGCTCGGCGCCGAGAGCGACCGCATCCTGCGCGGCTTCAACGCCACCGCCGCCGACGTCCCGGCGACAACCCTGCCGGATCTGCTGGCCGCCCAGGTGAAGTCCACCCCGGACGCCACGGCGCTGGTGTTCGAGCGGGAACGGCTCAGCTACGCGGAGTTCGACGCGGCAACCGACCGGCTCGCCGCCATGCTGCGCGCGGCCGGTGTCGGGCCGGAGCGGGTCGTGGCGCTGATGCTGCCGCGCTCGGTGGAGCTGGTCGTCTCGATCTGGGCGGTGCTCAAGGCAGGCGGCGCGTACCTGCCCGTCGACCCGGACTACCCGGCCGACCGGATCGCGTACATGCTCGGCGACGCCGCGCCCGCGACCGTCTTGACCACCGCCGAGCTGTCCGATCGCCTGCCGGAGAACGTTTCCCGGCTGCTGGTCGACGGCCCCCTGCCGGAGGGGGTGGCGCCCAGCGAAGACGCTGTGGCGCGGCACCCCCTCCACCCCGCCTACGTCATCTACACCTCCGGGTCCACCGGCCGCCCCAAGGGCGTCGTGATCCCGCACGCGGGCATCGTCAACCGGCTGCTGTGGATGCAGGACGAGTACGGGCTGCGGGTCGGCGAGCCGGTGCTGCAGAAGACGCCGTCGAGCTTCGACGTGTCGGTGTGGGAGTTCTGCTGGCCGCTGCTGGTCGGCGCGACCCTGGTCGTGGCGCGCCCGGAAGGGCACCGCGACCCGGCCTACCTCGCCGAGCTGATCCGCGCCGAGGGCGTCACGACTGTCCACTTTGTCCCGTCTATGCTGCGCGCCTTCCTCGCCGATCCGGCCGCGCGGACCTGCGCTGGGCTGCGCCGCGTGCTGTGCAGCGGCGAGGCGCTGCCCGCCGACCTGGCGGCCTCGTTCCGCGCGCTGCTGCCGACCGTGGAGCTGCACAACCTCTACGGGCCAACGGAAGCGTCGGTCGACGTCACCGCCCAGCTCGCCGCTCCCGGCCCGCTGCCGACGATCCCCATCGGCCGCCCGGTCTGGAACACCGCCTGCTACGTGCTGGACCGCAACCTGCGGCCGGTGCCCAACGGCGTCGCCGGTGAGCTGTATCTCGCGGGCGTCCAGCTCGCCCGCGCCTACCTGGGCAGGCCGGACCTCACCGCCACCCGGTTCGTCGCCGACCCGTTCGGGACGCCAGGCGCGCGGATGTACCGGACCGGCGACCTCGCGCGGTTCGACCGCGACGGGGTGCTGGAGTACCTGGGCCGCGCCGACGACCAGGTGAAGCTGCGCGGCCTGCGGATCGAACTCGGCGAGATCGAGGCCGTGCTCGGCGCCCACCCGGACGTGCGCGGCGCGGCAGTGGTCGTACGTGGCGGGCGGCTGGCCGCGTATCTCGTCGGGTCGGCCGAGCATGACGCGGTGCGGGAGCACGCGGCGGCCGCGTTGCCCGAGTACATGGTTCCGGACGTGTTCCTGACCGTGCCCGCCCTCCCGCTCAGCCCGAGCGGCAAGCTCGACCGCAAAACCCTTGCCACGGCGGCGGAATACGCGCCGAACACCCCGGCGGCGGCCCGCCGGGAGCCGCGCACCGAGGTCGAGCGGGTGCTGTGCGCGCTCGTCGCGGAGGTGCTGCGGCTGCCCGAGGTCGGCCCGGACGACCGGTTCTTCGCCATCGGCGGCGACAGCATCCAGGCTATCTCGCTGGTCGGCCGCGCGCGGGCAGCCGGGCTGGAGTTCACCCCGCGCGACGTGTTCGAGCAGCAGACCCCGGCGGGCTTGGCCACCGTCGCCCGCCAGTCCACTGTGGACGTCCACGCGACCGACGGTGTGGGCATCGCCCCGGCGACCCCGATCATGGAGTGGCTGCGCGGCCGGGGCGGCGTGGTCGGCCGGTTCAGCCAGACCGTGGTCGTGCGGGCGCCAGCCGGGCTGGACCAAGACACCCTGACCGCCGCGCTGCAAACCGTCCTCGACCACCATGACGTGCTGCGCGCCCGCCTCGCCCGCTGGTCGGACGGCCCGTGGCAGCTCGACATCGCCGCCCCCGGCCACCTCGACGCCGCCGCCCTGCTGCGCCGCGTCCCCGCACCGCACGACCTCGACGCCGAAGTGGCCGCCGCGCAAGGAAAACTCGACCCCGACGCGGGCGTCATGGTCCGGGTGACCTGGCTCGACGCGGGCGCGGGCGAACCCGGCAGGCTGCTGTGGACCGCGCACCACCTGGTGGTCGACGGCGTCTCCTGGCGCGTCCTGCTCGCCGACCTCGCCGAGGCGTACGCGGCGCTCGCGGCCGGGACCGTGCCCGCGCTGCCCGCCGTGCGCACCTCCTTCCGGGGCTACGCGCGGAGTCTGGCGTCCCGGGCGCCGGATTCGGTGGCGCGGTGGACGGCCGTGCTCGACCACCCCGAGGAGTTCCCGGTGTCGCGTCCGCTCGATCCCGCCAGAGACACCGCCGCGACGACCCAGCGGCTGCGCCGCACCCTCGACGCCACCCGCACCGCGCCGCTGCTGGCCGCCGTCCCGGCCGCCTACCGCACCGGCGTCGCCGACGTTCTGTTGTCCGCCTTGGTGATCGCGGTCGCCGACTGGCGCACACGGCACGGCGGCAACGGAACCGCGCTGACCGTCGACCTCGAAGGCCACGGCCGCGACACCGGCGGTGATCTCTCCCGCACGGTCGGTTGGTTCACGTCCCTGTACCCGGTCCGGCTCGACCCCGGCCCCATCGACGTCGACGACGCCATGGCGGGCGGCTCGTCGGCCGGGGAAGCGTTGCGCCGCGCCAAGGAACAGCTCGCCGCCGTTCGCGACGACGCGGCCGACTACGGCCTGCTGCGCTACCTCACCGCCACGACCGAGTTCGCCGACCGGCCCGCGCCCAAGATCGGCTTCAACTACCTCGGCCGCTTCGACGCCGCGACCGGCGACTGGGCGCTGGCCGCGGAAGACGGGGCGCTGCGCGCGGGCGCGGACCCGGAGCTGGCCGCGGCGCACTGCCTGGAGATCGACGCCGACGTCCGCGACCACCCGGACGGCCCGCGCCTGTCGGTCACCTGGTCGTGGCCGTTGGGCGTGCTGTCGGAGAACGCCGTCAACGACCTGGCGCACTCCTGGTTCCGCGCGCTCGACGGCCTCGCCGCGCACGCCGAGCGCGCCGTCGCCCGGCTTACCCCAAGCGACGTCCCGCTGACCGGCCTCGACCAGGCCGCGATCGACGCGCTGGCGCCGGGCGCGGTGGACATCCTGCCGCTCACCCCGCTCGCCGAGGGCCTGCTGTTCCACGCGCAGGGGCCGGGAACCGACCTCTACACCGTGCAGCTCTCGGTGGACCTCGACGGCGAGGTCGACCCGACCGTGCTGCGCCGCGCCGCGGATTCCCTGCTGCGCAGGCACCCGAACCTGCGCTCGTCGTTCCGCACCGCCCCGGACGGCCGCGCGTTCGCGGTGATCGAGCCGGAGACCGCGGCGCCGTTCCGGCTGGCCGAGCCGGAGAACCTGGAGCGGATCGAACGGGAGACCCCGTTCGACCAGGCCCCGCTGATCCGGTTCGCGTTGGCGCGCACCGGTTCCACGACGCACCGCTTGGTGCTCACCTGCCATCACCTGCTGCTCGACGGCTGGTCGCTGGCGCTGGTGCTGCGCGAGCTGTTCACCCTGTACGCCGCGGGCGGCGACCACGCCCCGCTGGCCCCGGTCCGCCCCTACCGTGATTACCTGACCTGGCTTAATGCGCAGGACACCGACGCCGCCAAGGCCGCGTGGGCCGCAGCGTTGTCCGATGTGGACTCCTCCCGGCTGGTCGCGGCGGACGCCCAGCTCGACGCCCCCGAGCAGGTCACCGCCACGCTGCCCGGTGAGCTGGCCGCCCGGTGCGCCGAACGCGGCTGGACGCTGAACACCCTCGTGCAGGGCGCGTGGGCGCTGCTGCTGAGCGCGCTGACCGGCCGATCGGACGTGGTGTTCGGCGCGGTCGCCGCCGGTCGCCCCGCCGAGCTGGCCGGGGTGGAGAACATGGTCGGACTGTTCGCCAACACCGTGCCAGTCCGGGTCCGGCTCCGTCCTGATGAGACAGTCGCCGACCTGCTCGACCGCGTGCAGCGCGAGCAGGCGGACCTGATGGCCCACCAGCACCTCGGTCTCGCCGAGATCCAGCGCGCCGCGGGCCGCGACCGGCTGTTCGACACCCTGGTCGTGTTCGAGAACTACCCGATGAGCCCGGCCGACCTGCCCGACCCCGGCCCCGCGCTGCGAATCGCCGACGTGCGCGGCCACGACGCCACGCACTACCCGCTCAACCTCACGGTCATGCCCACGGGCGACGGGTTCGTGCTCGCGCTCGACCACCGCGCCCCGGCCATCGACCGCGCCGCCGCCGAGAGCATCCTCGACCGCCTGGTGACCCTGCTCACGGTCGACGTGGACCGGGTAGTGTCCACTGTGGACGTGCGGCGGGACGGGGAGCACATTGACCTCGTCGGCACGGTGCGTCCGGAGACGCGCACCCTGCCCGAAATCTTCCGCGCCCAGGCCGCGCTCACCCCGGACGCTCCGGCGCTGACCGGGGTCGCGCTCGACCAGACGTTCGCCGAGCTGGACGCCCACACCGACCGCATCGCCCGCGTCCTCGCCGCGCACGGCGTCGGTCCTGAACGCGCGGTCGCGCTGGCTCTGCCGCGCGGCCAGATGGTGACCGGGCTGCTGGCCGTGCTCAAGGCGGGCGGCGTCGCCGTGCCGCTCGACCCGCGCTACCCCGCCGACCGGCTCGCGTTCATGCTCGCCGACGCCGCCCCGGCGCTGGTGCTCACCGCGGGCGCGGGAATCCCGTTCGACGGCCCGGTTCTCAACGTGCTCGACCTGCCCGCCGTCGAAGCAGAGCCGACCGCGCCGACCCTGGCCGACGCCGCCTATGTGATCTACACGTCCGGTTCCACCGGCACGCCGAAGGGCGTCGTGGTCGACCACGGCAACCTGACCACCTTGTTCCGCGGGCACTGCGACACCCTGATTCCCGATGTGGCGCACGGCCAGCGCCGCGCCGCGCACACCGCGTCGTTCTCGTTCGACTCGGCGTGGGAGCTGCTGCTCTGGCTATTCGCGGGGCACCTGCTCGACGTCGTGGCCGACGACATCGTGCGCGACGCCGCCGCCCTGGCCGACTACCTCGCCGACCGCGGTGTCGACGGAATCGACCTCACCCCGACGCACCTGGCCGCCGTCGCGGACGAGGGCCTGCTTGACAACGGCAGGCATACGCCGGAGTTCCTGCTCGTCGGCGGCGAGGCCACACCGCCCGCGCTGTGGCAGCGGCTGCTCGACGTCCCGGGCAGCACGCCGTTCAACCTGTACGGCCCCACAGAGGCCACTGTGGACGCTTACGGCTGGACCCGGGACGGCGGCTATCCCGTCGCGGGTGCCCGCCTGCACGTGCTGGACGCCTTCCTGCGCCCGGTCCTGCCCGGCGTCCCCGGTGAGTTGTACATCGGCGGACCCGGTGTGGCGCGCGGATATCTGCGCAGGCCGGGCCTGACCGCGCTGCGGTTTGTCGCCGACCCGTTCGGCCCGCCGGGAAGCAGGCTCTACCGTACCGGCGACCTGGTGAGCATCGGCGACAACGGTGTGCTCATTTACCTGGGGCGCGCGGACAACCAGGTGAAGGTCCGCGGTTTCCGGGTGGAGCCGGGTGAGATCGAAGCCGCCCTCACCGGGCACCCGTCGGTGAGCGCCGCCGCGGTCGTCGCCCGGGACAACCGCTTGATCGCCTATGTGGTCGGCGGCGACCCGGCCGAGCTGCGCGACTACCTCACCGATGTGCTGCCCGCGCATCTGGTTCCGGGCGCGTTCGTCGTCCTCGACGCCCTGCCGCGCACCCCGAACGGCAAGCTCGACCGCGCCGCCCTGCCCGAGCCCGCCGCCGAGTATCGGGCGCCGCGCGACCCGCGCGAGCAGATCGTGTGCGAGCTGTTCGCCGACGTGCTCGGCGTCGCGACCGTGGGCGTGGACGACGACTTCTTCGCCCTGGGCGGCCATTCGCTGACCGCGACCCGGCTGGTGAGCCGGGTTCGGTCGGTGCTGGACGTGGAACTGTCCATCGCCACGCTGTTCGCCGCGCCGACCCCGGCCGGGGTCGCCGCCGCGCTCGCCACCGGAGCCGCGGCCCGCCCGAAGCTGGTCGCCGGAACCCATCCGGATGTGCTGCCGCTGTCGTTCGCCCAGCAGCGCCTGTGGTTCCTGCACCAGCTCGAAGGCCCCAGCCCCACCTACAACATCGCCACCGGGCTGCGGCTGTCCGGTCCGCTCGACGTGCCCGCGCTGTCGGCGGCGCTGGACGACGTGATCGGCAGGCACGACGCGCTGCGCACGGTGTTCCCGTCCGTAGACGGCGTGGCCCGGCAGGTCGTCCGCGACCACGCCGACACGGGCCTGACCGTGGTGCCCAGCACCGAGGACACGCTGAGCGCGGACCTGCGCGCGGCGTCGCGGCACTGCTTCGCGCTGGCCGTGGAGACGCCGCTGCGGGTGACGCTGTTCCGGCTCGCCGAGACCGAGCACGTGCTGCTGCTGACCCTGCACCACATCGCGGGCGACGGCTGGTCGTTCATCCCGCTCACCCGCGACCTCGGCCGCGCCTACGCCGCCCGCCTGCGCGGCGAAAGTCCTGAGTGGACGGACCTGCCGGTCCAGTACGTCGACTACGCGCTCTGGCAGCGGGAACTGGACGACACGAGCCAGGTCGAGTACTGGCGGGCCGCGCTCGCGGGCATCCCGGACGAGCTGGACCTGCCGGTCGACCGCCCGCGCCCCGCCGAGACCGAGTACGCGGGCCGCCTGCTGGACTTCCCGCTGGACGGGGATATCGCCGCGGGCGTGCGGTCGCTGGCCGGGTCGCTCGGGGTCACCCCGTTCATGGTGTTCCAGGCCGCGTTCGCCGCGCTGCTGACCCGGGTCGGCGCGGGCGCCGACATTCCGATCGGCACCCCGATCGCGGGCCGCACCGACAGCGCGCTGGACGACATCGTCGGCTCGTTCGTGAACACGCTGGTGCTGCGCACCGACACCTCCGGCGACCCGACCATCCGGGAGCTGCTGAGCCGGGTGCGCCAGGTGTCCCTTGCCGCCTATGAGAACCAGGACGTGCCGTTCGAGCGCCTGGTCGAAGTCCTGAACCCGCGCCGGTCCAGCAGCAGGCACCCGCTGTTCCAGGTCATGCTGGCCTACCAGAACAACGCGCCGGTCCGCCCCGAGCTGCCGGACGTGAGCGTGCGCGACGAGATCGTGGACACCGGGGTCTCGGCGTTCGACCTGACGCTGACGATCGTGGACGACCCGGATCTGGGCATGGCCGGATTCGCCCAGTACAGCACCGACCTGTTCGACCGCGAGACCGTGGCGTGGCTGGCGGACGGCTTCACCAAGGTGCTTCGGCACTTGATGTCCAATGTGGACGCACGGTTGTCCGCGCTTCCGGTGGCGGGCAGGGAGCGCCGCGTGCTGGCCGCCGAGCCGGAGCGGGTTGAGGTCGCACCCCAGCACAGCGCGACCGAGGACATTCTCCGGGCGGTGTTCGCCGACGTCCTCAAGCTGCCCGAAGTCGGACCGGCGCAAGGGTTCTTCGAGCTGGGCGGCGACAGCATCCTCGCGATTCAGCTGGTGAGCCGCGCCCGCGCGGCCGGGCTGCTGATCACCGCCAAGGACGTCTTCCGACACCAGACGCCCGCGGCGATGGCGACCGTGGCCGTCGCGGTCGGCGACCACACAGTGGTCGAGCCCGCGGGAGCCGCGCTCGGCGTGGTCCCGGAAACGCCGATCATGGCGTGGCTGCGGGAAAGCGGGGTCCCGGTGGAGCGGTTCAGCCAGGCCATGGTGATCCAGGTCCCGGCTGGCGCGCAGCGGCTTGAGCAGGCGCTGCGGACCGTGCTTGAGCGACACGACGCCCTGCGCGCCCGATTGGTGCGCGGCGACCGGTGGGCGCTGGAGATCGGCCCCGGCGTCGACTTCGCCCTGCGGCGGGTTCCCGTCGAGGCCGACCGGCGCGCGCAGGTCGCCGCCGAGGCGGACCGGGCACGCGACAGCCTCGACCCGGACGCGGGCCGCATGGTCGCGGCCGTCCTGCTTGACGCGGGCGACGACCCCGGCCTGCTGGTGCTGGTGATCCACCACCTCGTTGTCGATGGCGTGTCCTGGCGCGTTCTGCTGGACGACCTGCGCGCCGCCTGGGAAACCGGCGCGGCGGCGTCCCGGCCTGCCACGTCCGCGCGTGGCTGGGCACGGCTGCTGCACGAGCAGGCGAACCGGCCGACGGTGCTGGCCGAAGTGCCGTTCTGGCAGGCGATCGGGGCCGACCTTGACCCGCTTCCGTTGCTGCGCGAGCCCAAACCGGACGACCCGGTGCGCGAGATGCGCCTGACCCTGCCCGCCGAGCACACCGAGCCGCTGCTCACCGACGCCCCGGCCCGCTTCCACGGCGGGGTGGACGACATCCTGCTCGCCGGGCTCGCGCTGGCGGTGCGCGAGTGGAGCGGGGCCCGCGCCGTCCTGGTCGACCGGGAGGGCCACGGCCGGGAAACCGAACTGGCCGAGGAAGCGGGCCTGCGGGCCGACCTGTCCACCACGGTCGGCTGGTTCACCAGCATCCACCCGGTGTGTCTCGACCCGGGGCCGGTCGATCTCGCCGACGCCCGCGCGGGCGGCCGGTCGGCGGGCGACGCGGTGAAGGCGGTCAAGGAGCAGTTGCGCGCGGTGCCGCGTGGCGGCATCGGCTATGGGCTGCTGCGCTATCTCAACCCGGCGGTCGAGCCGGTGAAACCGGCCCTGTGCTTCAACTACTTCGGCCGCTTCGCGTCCACTGGCGCACTGTGGACGGTCGCGGACGAGTCGGACGCCGCGTCAGCGGGCGCGGACCGGCTCACGCACGCGCTCGACATCACCGCTGTCACCCGCGACCTGCCCGACGGCCCGGAGCTGACCGTCACGTGGTCGTGGCCGGACGGGGTTTTCGCCGAGGACGCCATCCGCGCGCTCGCTGAGTCGTGGTTCGCCTACCTGCGCGCGATCGCCGCGCGGGACACGGGCGGGTTCACCCCGTCCGACCTCGACCTTGTCGCACTGAGCCAGGACGAGATCGACGAGTTCGAAGCCGAATGGAGCACCAGTGAGTAGGCCCAAGGGACTCGCCGACGTCCTGCCCCTGTCGCCGCTGGCCGAGGGGCTGCTGTTTCAGTCCGAATTAGACGGTTTAGGGTCCTATGACCAGGACCCGTACATCGTGCAGCGGGTGTTGTCCGTCGACGGCCCGCTGGACGCGGACCGGCTGCGGGAGGCCGCCGGGGCGCTGCTGCGGCGGCACCCGAACCTGCGAGCCGCCTTCCGCCGCAGGCGCGGCGGCGACCCGGTGGCGCTGGTGCCCGCCGAAGTCGAAGCGCCGTTCTCCTACCACGATTCGCCGACCGACCCGGAAGCGGTCGCGGCCGAGGAACGGGACCGCCGGTTCGACCTGGCGAAGCCCCCGCTGATCCGCTTCGCCCTGCTGCGGCTCGGCCCGGACCGGCACCACCTAGTGATCACCCATCACCACATCCTGCTCGACGGGTGGTCCGCGCCGCTGCTCGTCGCCGACCTGTTCGCCCTCTACGCGGGCCGCGACCTGCCGCCCGCCCCGCCCTACCGGGGCTATCTCGCCTGGCTGGCCCGCCAGGACCACGCCGCCGCCGAATCCGCGTGGGCGCGGGCGCTCGCCGGGCTGGACGAGCCCACGGTGATCGCGGCCGACGCGGGCACCGGCGCGCCCGAGCGGGTCGCGCTGACCCTGCCGGTCGAGCTGACCGAGGCGCTGAACGCGCTGGCCCGCAAGAACAACGTGACACTGGCGACGATCGTCGCGTTCGTCTGGGGCATGCTGCTGGCCCGGGTGCTCGGCCGCGCGGACGTGGTCTTCGGCACCACCGTGTCCGGCCGCCCGGCCGAGCTGCCCGGGGTCGAGTCGATGGTGGGTCTGTTCATCAACACCGTTCCGATCCGCGTTCAGATCAGTCCACAAGAGACGGTTGTGAACGCGTTGGCGCGGCTGCGCGACGAGCAGGCCGCGCTGCTGCCGCACCAGCACCTCGGCCTCGCGCACATCCAGCGGACCGGCGAGCTGTTCGACACCCTGGCCGTGGTGGAGAACTACCCGTTCGACCCCGGCGCGGTCGAGGAACCCGCCCCGGGCGTCAAGCTCTCCCCGGTCACCGACAGCGACGCCACGCACTACCCCCTCACGTTGACCGCGCTGCCGGGCTGGGAACTGGCGCTGCACCTGGACTTCCGCCCGGACGTCGTCAGCCGCGCGCACGTCGAACGCCTCGCCGACGCGGTCCGGCACCTGTTCGCCCAGATCGCCGCCGACCCCCGCCGCCCGGTCGGCACACTCGGCCTGCTCGGCGGGCGGGCGCGGGAAACCGTGCTGCGCGACTGGAACGCCACCGGCGACTACCCGCTGACGACCCTGCCCGCCGAGTTCGCCGCGCGGGTCGCCGAGAAGCCCGACGCCGAAGCCCTGGTCTGCGAGGACGTCTCGCTCACCTACGCCGAACTCGACGCCCGCACCGACCGGCTCGCCGGGGCGCTGCAACAGCTCGGCGTCGGCCCGGAGAAGGTCGTCGCGGTGGCCCTGCCGCGCGGCATCGACCTGATCGTCGGCCTGCTCGCCGTGCTCAAGGCGGGCGGCGCGTACCTCGCGCTCGACCCCGACTATCCGGCCGACCGGCTCGCGCTCATGGTCGAGGACGCCAGGCCGATGTGCGCTATCGGCGACGTGCCAGGCATTCCGTCGATCGCGGCGGACGCCGCGGCCGAGTTCACCCCGGTCGACCTTCGCCCGCACCACCCGGCGTACGTGATCTACACCTCCGGCTCCACCGGCCGCCCCAAGGGCGTCGTGGTGCCGCACGCGGGCATCGGCAAGCTCATCGGCACGCACACCGAACGCCTGCTGGTCGACGGAAACAGCCGGGTCAGCCAGTTCGCCTCGCCCGGGTTCGACGTGGCCTGGTGGGAACTGGTCCAGGTGATGTGCACCGGCGGCACGCTCGTCGTCGTCCCCGCGCACCGCCGCGTCGCCGGGACCGTGCTCACCGACTACCTGCGCGACCAGCGGGTGACGCACGCGATCCTGCCGCCCGCGCTGCTCGCCGCGCTGCCCGCCGAAGCCCAGTTGCCCGAAGGCATCTGCCTGCTCGCGGGCACCGAGGAGGTCACGCCCGCGCTGGTCGACCGGTACTCCCCGAACCGGCGCATGTTCAACGCCTACGGCCCCACTGAGGTCAGCGTGAACTCGACCCTGGGCGCCTGCCGCCCGGGGATGTCCGCGCCGGTCCCGATCGGCCCGCCGGACCCGGGCACCCGCGCCTACGTGCTCGACGCGGGCCTTTCCCCGGTCCCCGTGGGAATTGTCGGCGAGCTGTACCTCGCGGGCGACGGCTTGGCGCGCGGCTACCTCAACCGGCCCGACCTGACCGCGCAGCGGTTCGTCGCCGATCCCTTCGGGCCAGCGGGAACCCGCATGTACCGCACGGGCGACCTGGTGCGGTGGAACGCCGATGGCGCGCTGGAGTTCGTGGGCCGCGCCGACGACCAGGTCAAGATCCGCGGCGTCCGGGTCGAACCCGGCGAGGTCGCCGCCGCGCTGCTGCGGCGGCCGGAGGTGTCCTCGGCGATCGTCGTGGTGCGCCAGGACGGCGAGCGGTCGCTCGCCGCCTACGTGGTGCCCACCCCGGGCGACGTTGTCGACCCGGCCGAGTTGCGGCGCGCGCTCGCCGCCGAGCTGCCCGCCGCGTTCGTCCCGGCCGCTTTCGTGGTACTGGACCGGATTCCCGTGCTCCCCAGCGGCAAGGTCGACCGCAATGCCCTGCCCGCGCCCGACTTCGCCGCGCAGGCCGGGGGCCGCAGGCCGCGCGACCCGCGCGAGGAACTGCTGTGCGAGCTGTTCGCCGAGGTGCTGGGCGTGCCGACGGTGGGCATCGATGACGACTTCTTCGGCCTGGGCGGGCATTCGCTGCTCATGCCCCGGCTCGTCAGCCGAATCCGCGCGGTGCTCGGCGTCGACCTGTCGCTGCGCGTGGTGTTCGAGGCGCCCACGGTCGCCGCCCTGTCCGCCCGGCTCGACGGCGCGCGCCGCCAGGTGCCGCTGCGCAAGGCCGACCGACCGGCCGTGCTGCCGCTGTCGTTCGCGCAGCAGCGCATGTGGTTCCTGCACCGGCTCGACGGTCCCTCCTCGACCTACAACGTCCCGTTCGCCATCCGCCTCGCGGGCGCGCTCGACGTGGCGGCGCTGCGGTCGGCGTTGTCGGATGTGGTCGCCTGGCACGAGAGCCTGCGCACGGTCTTCCCGGACGACGACGGCACGCCACGCCAGGAGATCCTTCCCTCGGCCGACGTCTCGTTCACCGTCGAGCCGTTCAGCGTCGAGGCCCTGGCTGACGCGGCCAGGTACCCGTTCCGCCTCGACACCGAGATTCCCCTCCGCGCCACCCTGTTCCCCGACGGCGACGAGCACGTGCTGCTGATCCTGCTGCACCACATCGCGGCGGACGGCGCGTCCGCGCTGCCGCTGCTGCGGGACCTGGGCCACGCCTACGCCGCCAGGCGCGTCGGCGCCGTCCCGGCTTGGCGGGAACTGCTGGTCCAGTACGCCGATTACGCCCTCTGGCAGCGTGAACTGCTCACCGAAGGCCAGGACGGGCTGCTCGCCGAGCAGGTCGCGTTCTGGTCCGACGCGCTCGCCGGGCTCCCGGAGGAACTGCCGCTGCCCACCGACCGGCCGCGCCCGGCCGTCGCGGGCAAGGTCGCCGCGGAAGTCCCGATCCACCTGCCCGCCGAAACCCACCGGGCGCTGCGGAAACTGGCCAAGGCCACCGACACCAGCCTGTTCATGGTGTTGCAGGCCGGACTCGCCGCGCTGCTGACCAGGCTCGGCGCGGGCACCGACATCCCCATCGGCTCGCCCGTCGCAGGCCGCACCGACGACGCGCTGGACGGCCTGATCGGCTTCTTCGTCAACACCCTCGTCCTGCGCACCGACACCTCCGGCGACCCGAACTTCCGCGACCTGCTGGGCCGGGTCCGGGAGTACGACCTGGCCGCCTACGCCCACCAGGACATCCCGTTCGAGCGCCTGGTGGAGACGCTGAACCCGGCGCGGTCGCTGGCCCGGCACCCGCTGTTCCAGGTCATGCTCGCCTACCAGACCATGCCCGCCGACGCGCTCACGCTGGCGGACCTGACCGTCCGTCCACAGGAGACCGGCGCGGGCGGCGCGAAGTTCGACCTGGCGTTCGACCTGCTGGAGGTCGAGGGCGCGGACGGCATCGACGGCGTGCTGGAATACCGGGTCGACCTGTTCGACCCGGCCACCGCGGCCAACATCGCCGAGCGGCTGGTCCGGCTGCTGGCCGTGGTCGCCGCCGACCCCGACCGGCCGCTCGGCCGCCTCGACCTGCTCACCGAGTCCGAAGTGGACCGGGTGCTGGTGGAGTGGAACGACACCGCCCTGCCCTACGCGGGCCCGCGTACACTGCCCGAGCTGTTCGCCGCCCAGGTGGCGAAGACCCCGGACGCGACCGCCCTGGTCTGCGGCGACACCCGCTACACCTTCGCCGAGGCCGACGCCGCCGCGAACCGCCTCGCGCACGAACTCATCGCGCGCGGCGCTGGCCCGGACCGCAGGATCGCGCTGCTGCTGCCGCGCACGGCCGAGACCGTGATCGCCATCCTCGCGGTGCTCAAGTCCGGCGCGGCCTACGTGCCGATCGACCCGGCCTACCCGGCCGACCGGCTGGAGTTCCTGCTCGCCGACGCGGACCCGGTTCTCGTCGTCACCACCAGCGCGTTCACCCTCGACCGACCGGTCCTCCTGCTCGACCAGACCGACGTGAGCGGCCACCCAGTGTCCACTCCGGACACCGCGCTGACCGAGCGCCACCCGGCGTACGTGATCTACACGTCCGGCTCCACCGGCACGCCCAAGGGCGTCGTGGTCGAGCACCGCAGCGTGGTGAACCTGTTCGCCTCGCACCGGGAGACGCTGTACCGGCCCACGGTGGACCGCGCGGGCGGGCGGCGGCTGCGGGTCGCGCACAGCTGGTCGTTCGCCTTCGACGCGTCCTGGCAGCCGCAGCTCTGGTTGTTCGACGGCCACGCCCTGCATGTGGTCACCGAGGACGTGCAGCGCGACCCGGACCTGCTGGTCGAGCTGATCGAGCGCGACCGGATCGACTTCATCGAGGTCACCCCGTCGCACGCGGTGCAGCTCGCCGCGGCAGGCCTGATCCGCGACGGCCGCTGCCCGCTGCTGGTGCTCGGCGTCGGCGGCGAGGCCGTGCCGTCCACCCTGTGGCAGGACATCCGCGAACTCGACAGCACCGAGGGGTTCAACCTCTACGGCCCCACTGAGTCCACTGTGGACGCTCTGGCCGCCCGGGTCGGCGCGAGCGAGCGCCCGATCGTCGGCAGGCCGACGGCCAACACCCGCGCCTACGTCCTCGACCGCGGCCTGCGCCCGGTGCCGCCCGGGGTCGTCGGCGAGCTGTACGTCGCGGGCGACGGCCTGGCCCGCGGCTACCTCGACCGGCCCGCGCTGACCGCGCAGCGGTTCGTCGCCGACCCGTTCGGCCCCAGCGGCTCCCGCATGTACCGCACCGGCGACCTGGTGCGCTACCTGCCGGACGGCAACCTCGACTACGTGGGCCGCGCCGACGACCAGGTCAAGGTGCGCGGCTTCCGGATCGAACTCGGCGAGATCGCCGCCGCCCTGTCCCGGCACGAGTCGGTGGCCCAGGCCGCCGTCGACGTCCGCGAGGACACCCCGGGCGACAAGCGGATCGTCGGCTATGTCGTGCCGCGCGGCGACCTCGACCTGCCCGCCCTGCGCGCGCACCTGGCCGCCGCCCTGCCGGATTACATGGTGCCCTCGGCGTTCGTGCGGCTCGACGCGCTGCCGCTCACCGCGCACGGCAAGCTCGACCGCCGCGCGCTGCCCGCGCCGGAGCAGGCCCCGACCGGAGCCCGCGCACCGCGAACCCCGCTGGAAGCCGCGCTGTGCGCGGTGTTCGCCGACGCCCTCGGCCGCGCCGAAGTCGGGGCCGACGACAACTTCTTCGACAGCGGCGGCCACTCGCTGCTGCTGGTCCGGCTGCGCTCGCGGATCGCGGACGCCACCGGCAAACACGTCCCGATCGCCGACCTGTTCACCCACCCGAGCCCCGCCGCCCTCGCCGAACTGCTGCAGGACTGAGAGGATCTACCGTGTCTAACCCCAGCACGACGAACCCCTTCGAGGACAACGACGGCACATATCTGGTGCTGGTGAACGCGGAGAACCAGCACTCGCTGTGGCCCGCGTTCGCCGACATCCCGGCGGGGTGGACCGTCGCGCACGACAAGGACACCAGAGACGGCTGCCTGGCCTACGTCGAGCAGCACTGGACGGACCTGCGGCCCGCGAGCCTGGTGCGCGAGACCGAGACGAGCGCCCGATGAGCACACCGATGAGCGTTCCCACCGAGGTGCACGACATCGTCGGCATCGGCTTCGGCCCGTCCAACCTGGCCCTGGCGATCGCGGTGGACGAGCACAACCGCCGCTTCCCGGAAGCGGCGCTGCGCACGGTGTTCCTGGAGAAGCAGGCCAGTTTCGGCTGGCACCGGGGAATGCTTATCGACGACGCGACGATGC
Organism: Actinokineospora sp. NPDC051303; assembly: GCF_055586285.1. Classification (NCBI taxonomy): domain Bacteria; kingdom Bacillati; phylum Actinomycetota; class Actinomycetes; order Pseudonocardiales; family Pseudonocardiaceae; genus Actinokineospora; species Actinokineospora sp. NPDC051303. Next base: position 71,763 of record NZ_JBVJIN010000005.1, on the reverse strand, counting down.
AGGTCTCCTTCCTCAAGGACCTGGTCACCATGCGCGACCCAGCCAGCGACTTCAGCTTCCTGTGCTACCTGCGCGACCGGGACCGACTGGTGGACTTCATCAACCACAAGACGATGTTCCCGCTGCGCGCGGAGTTCCACGACTACTTCGAGTGGGCCGCGGCGCGGGTGGCCGACCAAGTGCGCTACGGCTGCGAGGTCGTGTCTGTGCGGCCGGTGGAGGTCGACGGCCAGGTCGAGTACTTCGACGTGATCGGCAAAGACGCCGACGATGCCGTGGTGACGTGCCGCGCCCGCAACGTGGTGCTGGCGACCGGTTTGCGGCCGAAGCTGCCCGAGGACGCGGTCACCTCCGACCGGGTGTGGCACAACATCGACCTGATGCACCGCATCGACGCCCTCGCCGCGAGCGACCCGCGCCGGGTGCTGGTGGTCGGCGCGGGCCAGAGCGGCGCGGAAACCGTGGCGCAGCTGCACACCGTGCTGCCCGACGCGCAGGTGTGCGCGGTCTTCGCCCGCTACGGCTACGCCCCCGCCGACGACAGCCCGTTCGCCAACCGCATCTTCGACCCGCAGGCCGTGGACCACTTCTACGCGGCCCCGGGCGAGGTCAAGCAGATGCTGCTCGACTACCACCGCAACACCAACTACTCCGTGGTGGACATGGACCTCATCGAGGACCTGTACCGCCGCGAGTACCGGGAACGGGTCACGGGCCGCAGGCGGCTCGACATCCGCAACGCCTCCCGGATCACCTACGCCCGCGAGACCGACGACGCGGTGTACGTGACCGTGGAGTTCCTGCCGACCGGCGAGACCGAGACGCTGGAATGCGACGCCGTGGTCTACGCCACCGGCTACCACCCCGGCGACGTGTTCGAGCTGTTGGGGCGCGCGGCTTCGGTGTGCGAGCGCGGCCCGGAGGGCAGGCCGGTGCTGGGCCGCGACTACCGGCTGCGCACGGCCCCGCACGTCCGCGCGGGCCTGTACCTCCAGGGCGGCACCGAGCACGCGCACGGCATCACCGCGACCCTGCTGTCCAACACCGCTGTGCGGGTCGGCGAGATCCTCCAGTCCGTCCTCTATGGAGCGACCGAGCCCGCCTACGCCACCGTGTCGCCATGAGGGAGCTTGCGAGCGAATCATCGACACAGTGCGCAGGCGCGCGCCACCGAACGAGTGAGGTGGCCCGGTGACCAAGCCCGCCTTGACTCTGACGACCGCGCACGTGGTGTCCGCAGCCGACGTGACTCCCCGGATGCGCCGGATCACCCTGGGCGGCAAGGGTTTGCGCGGGTTCAGCGGCGACCGCCCGGCGGACGCGCTGAAGCTGATCCTGCCCGCCGACGGCGTCGGGGCGCCGCCGGAGGCGAGCTGGGGGCCGGACGGGCTGAGCTTCGCCGACCCGGACGCCGACGCCGCCCTGCGCGCCTACACGGTGCGCCGCTTCGACCGCGCCTCGGCGCGGCTGGAAATCGACGCCGTGGTCCACGGCCACGGCCCCGGCGCGACCTGGGCGGCCACCGCCAGCCCCGGCGACCCGGTGTCGTTCCTCGGCCCCCGCCGCGACTACCCCACCGCCGATCGGCCCGACCTGCTGGTGATCGCGGGCGACGAGACCGCGATCCCGGCCGCGGCCGGAATCGCGGAAGACCTCGAACCCGGGCAGCGCGCGCAGGTTTTCCTGGAGGTCGCCGACGCGCACGACGAGGTGCCGTTCACCTCGGCTGGCGATGTGACCGTGAGCTGGCTGCACCGCAGGGCCGGGACGAGCGTGCTGGCCGCGGCGCTGCGCGCGTTCCGCCCGCCGCCCGGGTCGGTGCGCGCGTGGGTCGCCGCGGAGTCCGCCGTCGCGGTGTCGCTGCGCAAGCTGCTGCGCGGCGAGTTCGGCCTGCCCCGGCACGCGGTGTCCGCGTTCGGCTACTGGCAGCGTGAGAATCCCAAGGAGCACAGTTGATCTCGCCCTACCCGCCCGCCGTGCCCGACCCGGACAACCGGTTCGAGCCGTTCCCGCTCAACGACCAGCAGCAGGCGTACCTGCTCGGCCGGACCGGCGTCTTCGAGCTGGGCAACGTGTCCACGCACGCGTACTACGAGTACGAGGGCGAGGTGGACCTCGACCGGTTCACCTCGGCGTGGCGGCGGGTGATCGACCGGCACGACGTGCTGCGCACGGTGATGCTCCCGGACACCAACCAGCAGCAGGTGTTGCGCGAGGTCGGCGAGTTCACCCCGGTGGTGCACGACCTGCGCGGCACCGACCCCGAGCCGACGCTGCGCGCGATCCGCGACCGGCTCTCGCACGAGGTGCGGCCCGCGGGGGAGTGGCCGCTGTTCGCCGTCGAGGTGAGCCTGCTCGACGAGCGCCGCTCCCGGGTGCACATCAGCTTCGACGCGCTGATCCTGGACTACCTGAGCTGGCAGCTGCTCATCGCCGACCTCACCCGCTTCTACGCCGACCCCGAGATTTCCCTGCCACCGCTGGAAATCGGGTTCCGCGACTACGTGCTAGCCGAGGCCGGCATCGCGGCGACGGACCGGGGCCGCAAGGCCGAGGCGTACTGGCGGGAGCGCCTGCCGTCGCTGCCGCCCGCGCCGCGCCTGCCCACCGCGGCCGACCCGGCGTCGATCCGTCATCCACAGTGGACTTCCCGGCTGGCGACCCTGCCCGCCGACGAGTGGGCGCAGGTCAAGAAGGCCGCCGCGAAGGCCGGTCTGACCCCGACCGTGGTGTGCCTGGCGGTGTTCGCCGAGGTGCTGGCCACGTGGAGCGAGTCCGCGCACTTCGCGCTCAACGTGCCGAGGATGAACCGGTTCCCGCTGCACCCGCGGGCCGCCGAACTGCTCGGCGAGTTCGCGTCGTTCTCCCTGCTGGAGGTCGACAACCGCGAGCCGGGCACGTTCCTCGACCGCGCCAAGCGGTTGCAGCGCACCTTCTGGAACGACCTGGGGCACCAGGAGTTCTCCGGGGTGCGGGTGCTGCGCGAGCTGATCCGGGCCGCGGGCGGCACCCGGGGCGCGCTCATGCCGGTCGTGCTGACCAGCACCATCGGCTTCACCGCCGGGGAGCGCCCGCTGCTGGGAACGGTGCTGCCTCGGGTGTTCGCGATCTCGCAGACCCCGCAGGTCTACCTCGACGTCCAGATCGAGGAGACCCCGGCCGGGCTGGTCTACAACTTCGACGCCGTGGAGCAGGTGTTCCCCGCCGGGCTCGTCGCCGAGCTGTTCGCCGCGTTCGGCCGCGTCCTGGCCACCCTCACCGGCCCCGGGTGGTCCACAGAGGACTTCCGGCTCGCCCCGTCCAGCCGGATCGACGGGCCCGCCGCCGAGATCCCCGACGAGCTGGTGCAGGACGCCTTCCTGCGCCAGGCCGAGGCGAACCCGAACAAGGTCGCGCTGATCACCCCCACCGCCACGCTCACCTACGGCGAGCTGCGCCACCGCGCCGTTCGGGTCGCGAACTGGCTGCGCCGCAAGGGAACCAGGGCTGACCAGCCAGTCGCCATCGTGCTGGAGAAGGGCTGGGAGCAGGCCGTCGCCGCCTACGGCGTGCTGCTCGCGGGCGCCCCCTACCTGCCGATCGACGCCGACGCCCCGCCCGCGCGGGTCCGCGCCGTGTGCGAGCAGGCGGGCGTGTCGATCGTGCTCGACAAGTTCACTGTGGACGAAGCCATCGCCGACGGCTCCGACGAGCGGCCCCCGGTGTCCCAGACCCCGGGCGACCTGGCCTACGTGCTGTTCACTTCCGGCTCCACCGGCCGCCCCAAGGGGGTGATGATCGAGCACCGGGGCATGGTCAACGCGCTGACCGCCACCATCGCCGAGTTCGGCGTCGGCCCCGACGACGTGGCCTTGGCCGTCACCGCGCTGCACCACGACATGTCGACCTTCGACCTGTTCGGCGTCCTCGGCGCGGGCGGCGCCCTGGTCGTCCCGGCCCGCGCCCGCGACGCCGCGCACTGGGCGAGCCTTGTCGTCGGACACGGTGTGACGCTGTGGAACTCGGTGCCCGCGATGATGGAGATGCTGCTGGAGACGAACGTCGTCCCCAGTGGACTCCGCACCGTGTTCCTCGGCGGCGACTGGATTCCGCCCCGGGTGGTCGCCGCGCTGCGCGAGCGGGCGCCCGGCGTGACGGTGGTCAGCGTCGGCGGCCCGACCGAGACGACGCTGTGGAACATCTGGCACCGCGTCACGGAAGAAGACCTCGACCGCGTCTCGATCCCCTACGGCAAGCCGATCGCCAACACCGCCTACTACGTGCTGGACGAGCGCGGCGCCGACCGCCCCGCGGGCGTGACCGGCGAACTGCACTGCGCCGGACCGGGCGTGGCCCGCGGCTACTGGGGCGACCCGGCTAACAAGTCCTTTGTGGAGCGAGACGGCGAACGCCGCTACCGCACCGGCGATCTCGGCCGGGTCCGGCCGGACGGCTCGATCGAGTTCATGGGCCGCGCCGACACCCAGGTCAAGGTGCGCGGAATGCGCGTCGAGCCCGGCGAGATCGAGGCCGTCCTCGCCGCCCAGCCCGGGGTCCGGGCCGCGGTCGTCGTCGGCGTGCCCAACGAGGGCAGGCCCGGATACCGCGCCATCGCCGCCTACCTGACCGGCGACGCCGACCCCGACGCCGTTCTCGCTGCCGCCCGCCAGGTCTTGCCGGAGCACCTGGTCCCGGCCACCGCGACCGTGCTGGCCGAGATGCCGTTGACCGCCAACGGAAAAGTCGACCGCGCCGCCCTCGCAGGCGCCGCCCCCGCCGCGGCCACCGAGTTCACCGCGCCCCGCGACGCGCTGGAATGGGCCATCGCGTCGAGCTGGGAAGAGGTGCTCGACCGCGACCGGATCGGTGTGCACGACGACTTCTTCGCCCTCGGCGGCGACTCCGTGCTCGCCACCCGCATCCTCGCCGACCTGCGCGACGCCCTCGACACCGCCGACCTGCCGCTGCTGGCGCTGTTCGGCGCGCGGACCGTCGCGGGCATGGCCGAGGCGCTGCGCGCCGACGAGGCGACCCCGGGCAGGCTCGACCGGATCGCCGAGCTCTACCGTCGCGTCATGGAGCTTTCCGACGACGAGGTAGCCGCGGAGCTGACCACCCGGTGAGCGTCCCGACCCCCTGGGTGCGCTGCTACCAGCGCCGCCCGGCCGCGAGCACGATCCTGCTGTGCTTCCCGCACGCGGGCGGCGCGGCCAGCTCCTTTCGCGACTGGCCAGCGCACCTGCCCGCCGACGTCGAGCTGTGGGCGGTGCAGTACCCCGGCCGCGAGGACCGCATCGCCGAGCCGTTGATCGACACCATGGCCGAGCTGGTCGACGGGGTCGTCAAGGCCGTCGAACCGGCGCTCGACCGGCCGGTGGTGGTGTTCGGGCACAGCATGGGCGCCTCCGTGGCGCACGAGTTCACCCTGCGGCTGCGCTCCGGCGCGGCCCGGCGGCTGGTCGTCTCCGCCCGCCCCGGCCCGGCCGACCAGCGGCCCCGCGCCGACCTGGTGCACCTGCGCGACGAGGCGGGCGTGCGCGCCGAGCTGGCTCTGCTCGGCGGCGGGGGAGCCGCGGCCCTGGCCGAGCCGCAGCTGCGCGATCTGCTGCTGCCCATGATCCGCAACGATTTCGCGCTGATCGAGCGCTACCGCCCCGGCCCGGCGGTGCTCGGCCTCGACGTGATCGCGCACGTCGGCGCGGACGACCCGTCGATGCCCCCGGAGTCGGCCGACTCCTGGGCTGCGGCGACCACCGGGTCGTTCACCCGCCACACCCACCCCGGCGGGCACTTCTACCTCGCCGACCGACTCGCCGAGGTGATCGCCACGCTCGGTGGCCAGGAAGGAGTTCACATGAGTGACGCGTTCACCGTCGAAGGACTGCGCGAGGCCGTCGCGGAGGTCCTGGGGGTGTCCCCGGACCCGGACGCGAACCTGTTCGAGCTGGGCCTGGACTCGATGCGGATGATGATGCTGTCGGTCCGCTGGCAGGCGCACGGCGTCGAGGTCCCGTTCGCCGACCTCGCCGAGCAGCCGACCCTGGCCGCGTGGTCACGGCTTCTGACGGCGGGCTGAAACTGTCGGTGTGATTGAGTAGCTTGGCGGCATGGCCACCCTTGTCACGTTCCACGCCCACCCCGACGACGAGTGCATCACCTGCGGCGGGGTGATGCGCAAGGCCGCCGACGAGGGCCACCGGGTGGTGCTGGTGGTGGCCACCCGCGGCGAGATGGGTGAGGTCCCCGACGGCTTCCTTGCCGACGGCGAGGAGTTGGCGACCAGACGGGTCGCCGAGACCAAGGCCGCCGCGGAGATCCTCGGCGCCGCCCGCGTCGAGTTCCTCGGCTACACCGACTCCGGGATGATGGGCACGCCAGCCAACGACGCGGCTGGCTCGTTCTGGTCCGCCCCGATCGACGAGGCCGCCAAGCGGCTGGCCGCCATCCTCATCGAGGAGAACGCCGACGTCCTCACCGTCTACGACGACTTCGGCAACTACGGCCACCCCGACCACATCCAGGTCCACCGCGTCGGCCTGCGCGCCGCGGAACTGGCCAACACCCCGCGCGTCTACCAGGCCACCGCCAACCGCGACCAGGTGCGCGCGGGCATGGCCGCCGCCCGCGCCGCCGGAGGCGAGAGCTTCGGCCCGCCGGAGGACTTCGAGGTCGGCAAGCCCGAGGCCGAACTCACCGCCAAGGTCGACGTGACCCCGTACCTGGCGGTGAAGCGGGCGGCCATGCGCGCTCACGCCAGCCAGATCAGCGAGGAGTCGTTCTTCCTGTCCATGCCCGACGAGGCGTTCGCGTTCGCCTTCGGCACGGAGTGGTTCATCCGGGACGGCCAGGGCCCCGGTATCACGGAAACGGACCTCCTGGCCGGGTTGTAGTCACTCTGGGTGAAAACTCGGTCACAGTCCCCGGGTCAGTGCTGGTCAGCGCGCTACGTTGGCAGGTATGCCTTCCTACGACGACACGCTTGTGCCCGCCGAGCCCGCCTACGAGCCCACGGCCGTCCCTGTGGACCCGGCGTCGTTGGCCGACCGGATCGCGCACCTGACCTCGTGGAACGCCGACCGTCTCGCCGCGGCGGGCTGCCTGGTCGACCCGCCGCCGGTGGGCGGTCCGATGATCGGCCCTCAGCACCGCTCACGACTGGGCGACGACCTGCTCCGCGAGGCCAAGGACCTGCTCTACACGCTGCTGTTCGGCACCCGCGAGCATGGCGTCGCCCTCAACCGCGTCCAGCGTGATCTGCTGCTCCTCGCCGTGCCCCGTGCCAAGGCCCCGGTGTTCGCCTTCGCCAGCGCCGCCCCGACCGAGACCGGCTCCGGGGACGTCCTGCTGCGGATCGAGTACGGCGAGACCGCGGACGACCTGGTTGGCGCGGCGGTCGTCGCGGCGCTGCGGATGATCAACCTGCTGGAGGTCAACGAGGAAGTCTTGTCCGCCCGTAAGGAAAACGCGCGGCGAGACACGCTTATCTGACGGCGTTTTCTGTCCTCTTTGGAGTAGTCCGGTATGGCCGGTTAACACGGGCCCCGGGAGAAGTACAACCGTACTGTTGTCCTCCTCACCCGTGTTCTCTGGAGTCGCAGGTAGGCGGGGGGACGCCGACGGTGTTACCTGATAACCGGAAAACTTCCTGTTACGTTTCCTGGGTATGTCCGGGAAACCGCAAGACATCGTGATCAGCCAGCCGTCCACTGTGGACGGCTCGGAGCTGTGGCGAGTCGCCCGTGACTCGCGCACGCTCGACCTCAACTCCTCTTACGCGTACCTGCTCTGGTGCCGTGACTTCGCGGCCACGTCGGCCGTCGCCCGGGTCGAGGGCAGGGTGGTCGGGTTCGTCATCGGCTTCGTGCGACCGGCAGACCCGGAGACCGCCGTGGTCTGGCAGATCGCCGTCGACGGCGACCAGCGCGGCAGAGGGATCGCGGGCAGACTGCTCGACCACCTGGTGAGCCGCCTCGCCGACACCGGCGTCCGGCACCTGGAGACCACCATCACCCCGGGCAACACCGCGTCCATCGGACTGTTCCAGGCGCTGGCCAGACGCTGGGGAACGAGCCTGCGGCAGGCCAAGCTGTTCGACGCGGCGCACTTCCCCGACGACCACGAGTCCGAGGACCTGTACCGCATCGGCCCGTTCGAGCGGGCAGGCGCGAGAGTCCCCGCCTGAGTTTCCCCGGCGTTCCCCTGCTTCTCTTCCCCGCCGTGAGCTTTGGAGTCCCCCTGTGAGCGTGTTCGAAACCCTTGAGTCCGAAGTCCGCACCTATTGCCGCAGTTGGCCGGTCGTGTTCGACCGCGCCACCGGAAGCGTGCTCTACGATGAGAACGGCAAGCCCTACCTCGATTTCTTCGCCGGTGCGGGCGCGCTGAACTACGGCCACAACAACCCCGTCCTCAAAGAAGCCGTCATCGACTACCTGCTGCGCGACGGCGTCACGCACTCGCTGGACATGCACACCGTGGCCAAACGCGAGTTCCTGGAAACCTTCCGGGACGTCGTGCTCACCCCGCGCGAACTCGACTACAAGGTCGTGTTCCCCGGTCCGGCGGGCGCGAATGCCGTCGAGGCCGCGCTGAAACTGGCCCGCAAGGTCACCGGCCGCGAGTCGGTCGTCAACTTCACCAACGCCTTCCACGGCATGACCCTGGGCGCGCTGTCGGTCACCGGCAACTCGATGAAACGCGGCGCCGCGGGCATCCCGCTGGTGCACGCCACCCCGATGCCCTATGACAACTACCTCGACGGCCGCACCCCGGACTTCCTGTGGTTCGAGCGCCTGCTCGCCGACAGCGGCAGCGGCCTCAACGAGCCAGCCGCGGTGATCGTGGAGACCGTGCAGGGCGAGGGCGGCATCAACGCGGCCCGGATCGAGTGGCTGCGCGCGCTCGCCGACCTGTGCGACCGGCACAAGATGCTGCTCATCGTCGACGACGTGCAGATGGGCTGCGGGCGCACCGGCCCGTTCTTCAGCTTCGAGGCAGCGGGCATCACCCCGGACATCGTGTGCCTGTCCAAGTCCATCGGCGCCTTCGGCCTGCCGCTGGCGCTGACCCTGATCCGCCCGGACCTCGACGTCTGGGAGCCCGGCGAGCACAACGGCACCTTCCGCGGCATCAACCCCGCGTTCGTCGCCGCCACCGCCGCCCTGCGCGAGTACTGGACCGACGACACGCTGGAGAAGAGCACCCTCGCCAAGGGCGAGCACGTGCACCGGGTCATGGCCGAACTCGCCGACACCCACACCGGCCTGACCGCCAAGGGCCGCGGCCTGGCCCGCGGGCTGCGCTTCCCCGACGGCGCCACCGCCGACGCGGTCTGCCGCGCCGCGTTCGAGCGCGGCCTGCTCATGGAGACCTCCGGCCCGGACGGCGAGGTCGCCAAGGTGATGCCGCCGCTGACGATCACCGACGACGAGCTGGAGCGGGGCCTGGTGATCCTCGCCGAGTCGGTGGCCGCCGTCACGGCCGGGCGGGTGGCGGCATGATCGTCCGCACGGTTGACGAGATCACCGACACCGACCGCGACGTCCGCACCCCGAACTGGCGCAGCAAGCGGATCGTGCTCGCCAAGGAGGGCGTCGGCTTCTCCGTCCACGAGACCACGCTCTACCCCGGCACGGTCAACGACTTCTGGTACGCCAACCACATCGAGGCCGTGTTCGTGGTCGAGGGCGAAGGCGAACTCCTGGACAAGGAGACCGGCCAGACCCACCACCTCGCCCCCGGCTCCCTCTACCTGCTCGACGGCAACGAGCGCCACCAGCTTCGGCCGACGACCCAGATGCGCACGGTGTGCGTGTTCAACCCGCCGGTGACCGGCCGCGAGGTCCACGACGAGCACGGCGTGTACCCCGTGCTCACCGAGCCGATCGCCGAGCCCGTCCCCGAGGAGGCGCGATGACCCTCACCGACACCCGGACCGAGGACCGCTACCGCACCCGCACCCCGCACCCGCTGGACCCGGTCGAGCGCGCCGACCCCGCCGTCTGGGGCCGCGTCGATGGCCCACTCGACCCGGCGGCTCTCGCCGCGCACGACGCCCGCGGCTACTCGGTCTTCGACGCCCTGCTCAGCCCCGGCGAAGTCCGCACCTACCGCGACGAGCTGTCCCGCCTGGCCGAGCACCTGCGCGGCGACGAGCGCACCATCGTGGAGAAGTCCTCCGCTGAGGTCCGATCCCTGTTCGAGGTGCACAAGATCAGCGACCTGGTCGCCGAACTCGTGCGCGACCCGAGGGTCCTCGACCGCGCCCGCCAGGTGCTCGGCTCGGAGGTCTACGTCCACCAGAGCCGGGTCAACTTCATGCCCGGCTTCAAGGGCAAGGGCTTCTACTGGCACTCCGACTTCGAGACCTGGCACGCCGAGGACGGCATGCCCGCGCCCCGCGCGGTCAGCATGTCGATCGCCCTGACCGACAACCACCCGTTCAACGGCGGCCTGATGGTCATGCCCGGCTCCCACCGCACCTTCGTCCCCTGCGTCGGCGAGACCCCGGCGGACCACTACCGGGCGTCCCTGACCGAACAGGAGATCGGCGTCCCCAGCCGCGAGCACATCACCGCCCTCGCCGCCAGGCACGGCATCGACCAGTTCACCGGCCCAGCCGGGTCGGCCCTGCTGTTCGACTCGAACCTCATGCACGGCTCGGGCAACAACATCACCCCGTTCCCCCGCTCGAACATCTTCGTGGTGTTCAACAGCGTCGAGAATCCCCTGGTCGAGCCGTTCGCCGCCCCCGCCCCCCGCCCGGGTTTCATCGCCGCCCGGCAGTTCGCCCCGCTAACCAGGTGACCCGTCTGTAATCGCTCGTACGCCGCCTGTTATGTTCGTGCCCGGCGCTCCGGCGCCTGCACGCTCCGCAAGCTCCTGACCGTCGACCACCGGGACTCCCGCTCGGGGTGGGGCCCGCCCCGGTCGCCGGTCAACCTCGTGGAGTCCGGCCCCGCGCCCACCGATTCGGGATCGGTCGGGCCGGGGCCGCCCGCGTCGGCGGGTGTCTTCCCCCGGCGGCCCCGCTGCTGTGTGTACTGGCTCTTTCGCTCTCCGTCATGCCGCTTTGATCGACTTCGTCCGCACCGGCCGTTGGCCCATTCGGGGAGTCCATCCACGTTCGTTTGAATCCTCCGGTGTTTTTCCCCATCTCCTTGAAATCGGCCAGCGGCGCGCGCACTCTGGTCGTACGGCGACTTCTCCGAGTGGGGTCGGAGACTCGCTGTCGAAGAGGGGGAAAGCGGCGCTATGACGCGCCTTCGGATCAGGGGGATCCATGACTGAACTGATCAGTCCGCTCGCGGCCGAAACCGAGTCGACCTTCGGCCTCACCAAGTTTCTCGACCCGCTGCGGGTGCCGCCGCGCATCCGTTCGCGCTGGCACCAGGACGCGCTGACGATCACCGCGGTGCGCACCACCGTGCAGCTGCACTCGCAGCTGCCGCGCACGGCGGTGTGGGCGTACGAGGGCAGTTTTCCCGGGCCCACCATCGAAGTCACCAGCGGCAAACAGATCCGCGTCTCGTGGACCAATGAGATCGAGGGAACCATTCCGCTGATCGCGGTCCACGCGCCTATCCAGACGGCCCCGTTCAACACCCCGGGCTACCGCAACTCCGACGGTTCGCTGCCTGCGGGAGTGGGGATCATCGAAGGGGTCGCCGACCTGCCGTCGTGGACGGTCGTGCACCTGCACGGAGCCCGCACGGGCGGCGGAAACGACGGCTGGGCGCACAACGCGGTCCTCAAAGGAGGGTCGCAGCTCGCGGAATACCCGAACGAGCAGCCGTCGACCACGCTCTGGTACCACGACCACGCCATGGCGATCACCCGCTACAACGTCTACGCGGGCCTCGCCGGGATGTACCTGATCCGCGACGAGGAAGAGGACGACCTCGACCTGCCGCGCGGTGAGCACGAGGTCCCGCTGATCATCACCGACCGCAACCTCGACACCGAACTCGACGGCAGCCTCAGCGGCAGGCTGCTGTACAAGGTCCCGTCCGCCGTCACTCCGGCGGGCGGCGTCGGGCACCTCCCGTTCAGCGGCCCGTTCACCCTGGTCAACGGCAAAATCTGGCCGCACATGGACACCGAGGCCCGCTGGTACCGCTTCCGGGTGCTCAACGCGTCCAACGCCCGGTTCTACACCCTCAACCTCATTGATGAGGCGGGCAACCTCACCGACGCCGCGGACGTGCCCTACAACGACGCCATCCGCCAGATCGGCACCGACGGCGGCCTGCTGCCCAAGCCCGCCGCGCTGCCGCTCGGCGGCCTCACCCTCGCGCCCGCCGAGCGGGCCGACCTGCTGATCGACTTCAGCCGGTTCCCCGGCAGGCGGCTGCGCCTCACCAACACCCACGTGACCGCCGCGCCCGAGCGCGACATCATGGAGTTCCGGGTCGAGGACCGGCAGCGGCACGACACTTTCGAGCTGCCCGAACGGATCTCGGAGTCCTTCGTCCGCATCGAACACGGCACGACCCTGCCCGAGGACCACGACCACGTCTATGTGGCGATGGTGCCACCGGGTTCCGCGGGCGAGGTCCACCCGCAGATGTGGGAACTGCGCGAGCTGACCGACCCGGCGGAAATCCCGACCACCTTTCCCACCCCGGGCGTCATCCAGCTCACCGACCCGCACAGCGGCAAGGTCCGCACCTTTGAACGCGTCGCCACTCTTTTCGACGACACCACGACCCTGTTCTTCAACCACGGTCGCTGGGTGGTGTGGAACCTGATCAACCTGGGTGGCCCCAACCACCCGCTGCACATCCACCTGGCCGAGTTCCAGGCCCTCAGCCGCAAGCAGTACGCGACGGTGAACACGCCGGTGGGCGCCGTCGTCACCGGCTTCGACGTGGCGGCGGGCGGCACGACGGCCCCGTTGCCCGTCCCGCCGGACGGCAGGCCGCTGGACGAGCAGGAGCAGGGCTGGAAAGACACCTACCAGATCGCCGCGGGCGAGATGCTCACCGTGGCGGGCCACTTCGACGGCGGCACCGGCAGTTTCATGTACCACTGCCACATCCTCGACCACGAGGACGAAGGCATGATGCGCCCCTTCGTCGTCATGCCAGCCGAAGCGGCCCGCTTCCACATCCACCGCTTCAGCGGCGGCCACGGCCACGGAGCCTGATCGAGTTCCCACCGTTTCACCCCCAACGGGTGTAAACGTCACCTGGTGAGACGACGCACTTGGGCGGTCCCGACCGGGGCAGTGCTACTGGCTGCCCCGATCGGGATCCTCACCAACTACGCCACGGCCTCAGTCCCCGGCTGGTTCGCCGACCCTTGGCGCGTGTGGCTGGCACTAGCGCTCCTAGTGCTGCTCGCCGTGATCACCGACCTCGTCATCCGATCGACGCGCGAGGACGCACTCACCTGGGAACTCAAGGCGCCCGCACCCGCCTCCCTCCGCCGCCCCACCGTGGACATGCCGGTCCTACGCGGCCGAGACAGCGAACTGACAACCCTGCTCAAGACCCCGAAAAACCACTTCGCCGTGGTCTGCGGCGCGGGCGGCATGGGCAAAACCACCCTGGCCTGCGTCGCAGCGGAACAAGCGGAACGCCGCGGCCGCACCGTCTTCTGGGTCCGCTGGCAGAACCTGGAGTCCCTGAGCGCCCAGCTGATCGAGGTCGCCTGCGCTTTGGGCCTGCCCAAAAGCGAAGTAGCCGCAGCCCAACAAGCAGGCGCCAGCGTCCCCGACCTGATCTGGCGACACCTGACCAAAACCCGCCGCTGGCTCCTGGTCCTGGACAACGTTGACGACCCCGCCGCACTCAGCCCCAACGACCCGGTCTCCGCATATCGCGGCTGGATCCGCCCCGGCGGCAAAGGTCTCCTGCTGATCACCAGCCGAGACCGTTCCCCCGAAACCTGGGGCCGCGCCGCCACCATGATCGACTTGGCCCCCTTAACCCCACACGCTGGCGGACGCCTACTCCTAGACGTGGCTCCCCACGCAGGCTCCCCCGAGGAAGCCGAGTCCCTAGCCACCCGACTAGGCGGCCTACCGTTGGCCCTCCACGCGGCCGGGTCCGCGCTGGCCAAACCCACCGCCCGCCTCCGCACCATCGCCGCCTACCAGCAAGCCCTCCAGGACGCCTCCGCCCAGGTCCTCCCCGACCACCCAGACATCACCGACCGCGACACGGCGCGCACCCTGGTCGGCCACACCTGGGAACTCTCCCTCACCCAGTTGGAAGAAGAAGGCCACCCCCTAGCCCGCTCCCTCCTACGCGCCCTCTCCCTGTTGGCCGAGGCCCCCATCCCCCTGGCACTCATCACCCCAGACCTGATCCCCAACGCCACCCCCACCCAAGCGGCCATCGACGCAGCCCTGGCCGGACTCCACCGCTACGGCCTCCTGGACACCCCCGACCCCACCCGCACGGCATCACTGCCCACCGTGGTCCTACACCCCCTAGTGCGGGAAACCACCACCCTGCTCCTAACCCGCGACCAGGACCCCACCCCCTGGCAAGACAGCGCCGAGGCGGCAGTCCTCATCCTCGCCGAGACCTCCGAGCCTCAAGGCCGCCCAATTTGGCCCCTCCTGCGCCTGTTAGTCCCCCACCTGCTCACCCTCCCCACCCTCAACCGACCCGATGACATCGGAGCTGCCACCCGAAGTGCTCTGCGCGTAGTGGCTCTCAAATTTTGCTGGGGTTTTGATGAGGCGTCGGCATACACGCTTATGAGACGAGTTCTTCACATCGAAACCGAAACCCTTGGGTCGGGTCATCCCGATACCCGCATTAGTCAAAATATTCTCGACGGCGTCTTAGAGCGTCTTCGCTATCATAGTGAGGTAGTCGATCGGTTTGGGCGAACGCTAGAGATTTATCTTCGGAGGTTCGGGCCGGATCACCCTAATACTCTCACAATTCAGAAATTCGTCGCCAACGCTTCGAATGCTCTTCGGAATTATGAGAAGGTGCGAAATTCTGATCAAGACGATCTGCTCGCCGAGTAATGTCGCTAAGGCTGTGATAGAGCAAGCTTGTCCCGGTCTGGAGTCGCTGTGAGGCGGATTCCCGCTGGGGAAACGGTCGGTGTCACCCGCATGGCCGCCTGGTTAGGCCATCCGGTTGACCTGGGCGGCTTCCGCGGCCCACACCGCTGGAATCGGCCTAGGTTGTTGCGTAGTGCAGTACCTGGCCGGGGGAGGCCGGTTGACACACCGGGGGGTGGGTGCGGGGTGGCGCACGTCGATGGCGTTCGTCTTGAGTTGGGTGGGGTTCGGTTCTGTGTGTTGGGGCCGGTGTGCGCGGTGGTGGGGGACCGCGTGTTGGTGCCGGGTGGGCCGGGGTTGCGTGGCCTGTTGGCGATGCTGCTGTTGGAGCCCAACCAGGTCGTGTCGGTCGAGAAGATCATGGATGTGCTCTGGGACCACGAGCCGCCCGCGACCGCGCGGACGATCGTGCAGGGGTACGTTTCCCGGTTGCGGCGCTGGTTGTCCACAGTGGACCAGTCGGCGGCGATCACGACTTATGGGGCCGGTTATCGGCTCGACGTGGACGAGGCGCGGATCGATGTGGCGTTGGCGCGGGAGTTGCTCGCCCAGTCGCGGGGGCGGCCAGCGGGGGAGCGGGCGGAGTTGTTGGCGCGGGCGCAGGGGTTGTGGCGGGGGCCGGAGCTGTCCGACATCGGGGGCCGGGTGCGGGCGCCGGAGTTGGGGGAGTTGCGGCTGGCCGTCATCGAGGCGCGGATCGACGCTGATCTCGAACTCGGCAAGCACGACGAGGTCATCGGCGAGTTGGCCGCGTTGGTGGACACGCACCCGTTCCGTGAGCACCTCGTCGGCCAGTTGGTGCTCGCCCTTTACCGGCTGGGGCGGCGCGCGGCGGCGTTGGAGATTTACCAGCGGTTCGCCCACCGGGCCGCGCGGGAACTCGGCCTCGACCCGGGGCCGGGCCTGCGCGAGTTGCACAGCCGCATCCTGCGCGACGATTCGACGCTGCTCGTCCCCACTCCCACCGACGTCATCACGCCACGCGTCGGCGTGGTCACCCCGGCCGAGTTGCCCGCGGCGCCGTCCGGGTTCGCCGGTCGCGCGGCCGACCTGGCCTGGTTGGACGGGGTGCGCGCGGGCGCAGACGGCACCGCCCCCGCGGTCGCCGTGCTGGTCGGCCCGGCCGGGGTCGGCAAGAGCGCGCTCGCGACCGTTTGGGGCACCCGCGCGGCCGACCACTTCCCCGACGGCAGGCTGTACGCGCCCCTGCGCGGTTTCGACCCCCAGCACGAGCCGGTCGACCCAGCCGATGTCCTCGCCCGTTTCCTGCTCGCCCTGGGGGTCGCCGCCGAGCACGTCCCCGACGACACCACCGACCGCGCCGCCCTCTACCGCTCCCTGTTGGCCGACCGCCGCCTCCTGGTCCTCCTGGACGACGCGGGCGACTCCGACCAGGTGCGTCCCCTCCTGCCCGGCGGCCCCGGCTCGATGGTGCTGGTCACTAGCAGACGCAGACTCGACGGCCTAGTCACCCACGGCGCGCATCTGCGCGTCCTGGGCACCCTGTCCCAGACCGAGGCCGAAGCCGTCATCACCCACACCGCTGGCCCACCCGCACCCGACGAGCACCCGCTCCGCGCCCGCCTGGCCGAACTCTGCGGCCACCTCCCACTGGCCCTGCGCATCGCGGGCGCGCGACTGGCCGTCAGTCCACAATGGTCACTCCAGGCCCTGGTGGCCGAACTCTCCGACGAACGCACCCGCCTGGGCGCACTCCACGTCCCCGACGCCGAAACCGGTATCCGCGCAGCCCTAGACCTCACCTACCGACGCCTCACCCCACCACACGCGCAAACCCTCCGCCTCTTAGGCGCATTCCCCGGCCAACGAATATCCCCCCATCTGGTCGCCGCGATAGCCGACCTCCCTGTCTCCGATGCCCGCGACCGCCTCCGAGCCTTAGCCGCGTCTTTCTTGGTCACGGAATCCGACCCCGACCTATTCGACATGCACGACCTAGTCCGCCTTTACGCCCGAGACCTAGCCCAAGACGGCTTACTCCCCAAAATCCTGCACTACTACTTGGTCACCGCGGACGAAAGCCGCAGACACCTACACACCCCCACCGACAATCTGGAAATAGCGGCCACCACCCCCGCCCTCCCGCGCCCCCACATCAAAACCCGCTCCACCGCCCTAGCATGGTTTGAACGCGAATGGCCCAACCTCATCGCGGTGATCTCCGCGGCCGCCACCGCCGGTCACCACCCCCAGGTCTGGCGACTGGCCCGCCTGGTCAACGATTTCCGCGCCACCCGCCCCCGCCGAGACGACTGGGAACACATCCTGCGCACCGGCTTGGCTTCCGCCCAGGCAGCGGCAGACCCCCAGGGCCAACTCTGGATGCACCTGAGCCGCTGCACCCTGCTAACCCGCTTCGACCAACAACAAGAAACACTCCCCCACGCCGAACAGGCCCTGACCATAGCCACAGAATCACAAGACCCAAAGCTGATGGCCATAAGCCTCAACGCGGTAGCCAACGCCCTCACCGCCCAAAAACGCCACCCAGAAGCACTAACCACCTATTCCAAGGCCCTAGACCTGGCCACCCACGCGAACCACCCCATAGGCGAAGCAACTCTCCTCAACGACCTCGCCCAACTACACCGCACCCTAGGCGCCCCCACAGAAGCCCTAACCCCCCAATCCAAGGCAGTAACCCTCTACCGAGAAATCGGCGACCTGACCTCCCTAAGCACGACCCTGGCCAACCTGGCAGACCTGGAACACCACCTAGGCCACCTGGACCAGGCAGAACACCACGCCCGCGAAGCCATCACCCTCGCCGAAGCAAACGCTCAAGACTTCACCGAAGCCTTCGCCCGCCAAGTCCTCGCCCAAGTCCTCCACACCCAGGGCAACACCCCAGCCGCCCGCCAACAACTAACCCTCGCCCTAGAGCTATACCGCCTAGCACAATCCCCCACAGCCGACGCGGTAGAAGCAGTCCTCTCCACCCTCCCCAGCGACCCGTGACAGGACACCAGCCCTCCCACCAACCGGACCCAAAGCTGCCAGGTGGCCGATAGGTGGAGCGGCAGACCCGCCCTCCTGTCAAGCAGTAGCAACCCCCTGCCAGGTGCCCAGTGGGAACGGGACAGCGAACCCGCCCCTCGACCAGGCCGCACCGAGGCTCGCCAGGTGCTCGATGGGGTGGAGTGGTTTCTTTGGGGGAGAAGGAAGATCCCTAAACTCGCCGTGGTCGTGGGGCCGAAGGCTCCCCACCCGTCTTTCCCACGACGGGATCTTCCTTCGTAGGGGCCCCAAAGAAACCACTCCACCCCATCGAGCAACCCCCACCAGCACCCCAGCAACAGCCAGACAGAGCGCCCCAGCCCAGCCCACGTTTAGCGAGCAGTTAGCCGACCATCCACCCCAGCCGGCAGTCTTCCCCCCGGCGCCGAACGGCGCCCACGGGCCGTGCTGGAGAACTTGGGGGTGCGCGGCCCGGCGTACCGGCCGGCGCTTCTGGGGGAGTGTGCCGGCCGGTCGTCTGTCCGGGTCAGACGTTCGCCGTCCGGTCGTCCTCAGCTCGGTAAGGCTGCAACTCCGGCCGCTTGGGCTGGAGTCCGTCGCCCAGCGATTCCCCCATGAGCTGCCGCCGCACCCACGGGATCAGGTGCGTGGTCGTCCAGTTCAGATCGTCCTGCCGCAGCCGCAGCCATGGCTTGCGTTCCTCGCTCGGAAGCGGCTCGCGCCAGTCTTCGTCCACTGGCACGCCCAGCACTTCGGCCGCGCGCAGCGCGATCCGCCGGTGACCCTCCGTGGAGAAATGCAGCCGGTCGTCGCACCAGGACCGCCGGTCGTGCAGGAAGGTCATGGACCACAGGTCGACCACTCGCGCCGAGTGCCGTTCGGCGATGGCGCGCAGGTGCCCGTTGTAGATCGCCACCTTTCCGCGCACGCGCCGCAGCAGGGGCTGCACCTTCGGGTCGGGCCCGGTGAACACCAGGACCTCGGACCCGGCCGCGCGCAGGGCGACCACGGCGCTCTCGAACAGGGCGGCCACGTCGTCCACGTCGGTGCCCGGTGTGATGATGTCGTTGCCGCCGCCGCACAGGGTCACCAGGTCGGGTCGGGCCGCGATCGCGATCGGCACCTGCTCGTCGATGATCTCTTGCAGCATCTTGCCCCTGAGGGCCAGGTTGGCGTACTGGAGGCCGGGCCGTTGCCGGGCCATGATCTCGGCCAGCCGGTCGGCCCAGCCGATGTAGTGGCCGTCGCCCCCCATGTCGCTCATGCCCTCGGTGAAGCTGTCCCCGATCGCGATCCAGCTGTTCCACCCATGCACAGCAGATCTCCCCTCAACCAGTTCCGTTGCCCACCACAACCAAACGCCCAGGATGCCGTGCCATTCCCCGCTGGCGTCAGCGGGGGTCGTAGCAGCGTAGGGGGGAGAGGGGGGTCCAGACCAGTCGTTAACGTAAAGGCCGTGTGAGTAAGGGCTACCTAACTCGCGCTGGTTGGGGCAGGCTGTCAGAGTGACCGCCCAGCCCGACTCCCTCTCCGCTCTCCTCGGCGGCAGAAGGGGCGCCTTGGACGCCACGGTGCCCCCGTTGGCCTTCGCCGCGGGGTGGCTGGCAGGCGACCGTATCGCCTGGGGCGCCGCCGCTGCCGTGTTCGCCGCCGTTGTCTTAGGCTCGGTGCGCCTGGCTAAGGGGCACAAGGTGACCGCCGTTGTCGGCAGTCTCACAGCGGTCGTCGCGGGCGCTCTTATCGCTCTGTACACCGGCCGTGCGGAGGACTTCTTCCTCATCCAACTGCTGTCCAACGGCGCCAGCGCGCTCGCCTGGGCGGTCAGCATCCTCATCCGCTGGCCGCTGCTCGGCGTCGTGGTCGGCCTGGTCCTGGGGCAGAAGACCAGGTGGCGGCAAGACCCCGACCTCTTACGCGCGTATGGCCGCGCGAGCTGGGTCTGGGTGTTCGCGCAGTACGTTCTCCGGACGGCGGTGTTCGCCGCCCTGTGGTGGTCGGGCAACGTGGTGGCTCTCACAGTCGCCCGGGTGGCCCTTTCCTGGCCGCTGGTAGCCGCGGTGGTCGCGGTGAGCGCCGTGGTCCTGCGCAAGTCGCTTCCCGCCGACCACCCGGGCCTACGCCATCCCCGCGTCCCCGCTCCCGTCGCCTGACGGCCGCGTCGCCGCGTCGCCGAACGCGTCGACGGCGGCCAGCCACGCGGCCCCCACCGCCCCGTCGCGCGCTGTCAGCACGTCGTAGCCGCTAAGAAGTTCGCGCACACGGTCGCCGATAACCGTCCCTAAGACCGCCCCGGTCAGCACTACCGGCCCGTCCGTGTGGGCGGCCACCGCGAGGTCCGCCAACGTTTGCGCGGCCCGCTCCCGGATGTCCACGGCCACCGGGTCGTCAATCGCGGTCACCAGCGGCGCGAACCGGGCCAGCCGCACCGGCGGCTCCCCGTTCACGGCCGTGATGAGCCGCGCGAACGCGTTGTCCGGCCCCTCGAACGCCGCCGCGACGACCGCCGACGCCAGCGGCCCCAGCGGCCCGCCCGCCTGCAACTCCCGCAGCGTCGCCCGCACGGCCTCCCGCCCGATCCAGAACGCCGACCCCTCGTCCCCCAGCAGCCACCCGAACCCGCCCACCGTCGTCGCCCGCCGCCGCCCGACGATGCGCATGGCGATGGACCCGGTCCCGGCGATCAGGACCGTGCCGTCCGCCGCCGCGGTCCCCGACGCGAACGCCACCTCCGCGTCGGTCACCACCCGCGGCCGCAGCCGCCCCAGCTTGGCGTCGAACACCGCCGCGACCACCGGGTCGGTCAACTTGGACGACCCGGCCATCCCCAGCACGCAGCCGACCGCCGTGTGCGCGCCCAGCGCGGCGGCCACCGCCGCCGCGATCCGCTCGGCCGCCACGTCCGGCGGGTGCGAGTTCGGGTTCCCGCCGCCGGACTCCCCACGCCCCAGCACGCGCCCACCTGCGTCGATCACCAGCGCCCGCGTCGACGTCCCGCCGACGTCGATTCCCACCACAACCTCGGTCATCGACGCCACCGGGCGGTCACTACTCCATTTGGAGTAACATGGGTGTGCCCGCTCCGTTCAACCCCCTCGACGGAGCGGGCACCTTCATTCCGGCTCATGGTCCGCCACGCTCCCACCGTGCGCCTCCTCGCCGCCGAAGCCACCGCGCACTACCCCGTGCTTCACGGATATCCCCAGCGTAACGCCGGAATAGGCGGCCCGGCCGGTCACCGCGTCCTGGTGACCTTGCTCAGTCCTCTGGGCCGGTCCGGGTCCGTGCCCCTGGCCAACGCCAGCCCTAGCGCCAGCCGCTGCACCGGCAGCACCTCCAGGATCGGCGCCACCTCCTCGGCCGTGCGCGGCACACCGATCCGCAGCCACGCGGGAGCCGATCCGCGCCCAGCCGACCCCGCCGCCGACCCCACGACCACGACGTCGGCCCCGCGACCGGACACCACGTCCAGCACCTCGCCCATAGCCGCACCGCCGCGCCCCTCGCTTACCAGTGCCAAGACAGCCGTGTCCGAGTCCACAGCGGCCACCGGCCCGTGCAGCAGGTCCGCCCCGCTGAACGCGCGCGCCGACAGGTAACTGGTCTCGGCCAGCTTCAGCGCCGCCTCCGCCGCCGTCGCCGACGAGTACCCCCGGCCCGTGGTGACCATCCGCCGCGCGAACCGCAGCCGGGCGACCGCGGCGTCCACCGGCTCGGCCAGCGCCCGCGCGGCCAAGTCCCCGATTCCCGCGACGTCGGCGCCCGTGCCGCCGCGGATCGCGTCCACCAGCAGGTACAGCGCCAGCAGGCTCGCGGTGTAGGTCTTGGTCGCGGCCACCGCCCGCTCCTGGCCCGCGCCGATGTCGATCGCGAACTCGGCGGTCGCGGCCAGCGCCGAGTCCGGGGTGTTGGTCACCGCGACCGTCACCGCCCCGCGCGCCCGCGCGGCCCTGGTCGCCTCGACCAGGTCGGGCGACCCGCCGCTCTGGCTGACCGTCACATACAGAACGTCGGTGAGATCCGGTGTGGCGCCGTAGAGCGTCGTGGTCGACGGCGAAGCCAATCCGGCGGGCAGGTGCAGCAGCACTTCGGTGAGGTACTTGGCGTAGAGCGCGGCATGATCGCTCGACCCGCGCGCGGCGAACAGCGCGAACCGCGGCCCGCGCCGCACGATCCGCGCGGCGACATCGGCGATATCGGCACGCCGGGTGACGATCGCGGCCAGGAGCGCTGGCTGTTCGGCGATCTCGGCCCGCATCAGTTCACCGTTGGTCATCGCCGCTCCTTGAGGTCTAGACCAATCTTACCAGCGTGGCCGTCGCGGCGAGGGTGAACCAACCGGGGTGTGATCGCGAGAACCACCCGGGGCAAGGCATTCTGTAGCTGTCGGGCAAGACTTCAGGAGGACGCCATGCTGGAGATGTCCACGGCCGACGGGCCGGACACGGTGGCGCGCGCACAGCGGGAGCCCAAGTACTGGGGACTCAAGCGGCACCTGCTCGACCTGCTCGGGTCGCTGCCGCCCGGGTCGCCCATCCCCACCGAGCGCTCGCTGGCCACCGAGTTCGACGTGTCCAGGACCACGGTGCGGCAAGCGCTCGCGGAGCTGACCGTCGAAGGCAGACTGCTGCGCGTCCAGGGCAAGGGCACGTTCGCCGCCGAACCCAAGGTCGCCCAGCGGCTGCAACTGTCCTCCTACACCGAGGACATGCGCGCCCAGGGCCGCGAGCCGTCGTCGAAGCTGCTGGAGGTCTCCGAGATCCCCGCCGAGGCCGACCTCGCGCGCCTGCTCGCCGTCCGCGCTGGCGCGAAAATCCTGCGCCTGCACCGCCTGCGCCTCGCCGACGGGGAGCCGATGGCTATCGAGACCACCCACTTGCCGCTGGGCCGTTTCCGCGGCCTGCGCCGCCTGGTCACCGGCGGCGGCTCCCTCTACCAGGTCCTGCGCGAACGGTTCGACGTCGACATGGGCCACGCGGAGGAGACCATCGAGACCGCGCTCGCCGGTCCACATGAGGCGGAACTGCTCGGCGCGGACGTGGGGATGCCGATGCTGCTGCTTTCCCGGCATTCGTTCGACACCGAGGAACGCCCGGTGGAGTGGGTGCGGTCGGTGTACCGGGGCGACCGGTACAAGTTCGTCGCGACGTTGAACCGCCCGTGACCACGGCGGCGGCGGACATCCGCTGGGGCAGCGCGCCCGCCCGGGGCGTCCTGGCCACCACGATCCTGGGCTCCGGCATGGCGATGCTCGACGGCAGCGTGGTGAACGTGGCGTTGCCCCGCATCGGCGCGGAGCTGAACGCCTCGGTCTCCGGTCTGCAATGGATACTCGACGGCTACCTGCTGGCGCTGGCCTCGCTGATCCTCATCGCGGGCTCCCTCGGCGACCGCTACGGCCGCCGCCGCGTCTTCCTCGTCGGCGTCGTCTGGTTCGGCGCCGCGTCAGTCCTGTGCGGACTGGCGCAGACCACCGAGATGCTCGTCGCGGCCCGCGTCCTGCAGGGCATCGGCGGCGCGCTGCTCACCCCCGGCTCGCTGGCCATCCTCCAGGCGGTCTTCCACCGCGAGGACCGCGCCCGCGCCATCGGCGCCTGGTCCGGCCTCGGCGGCCTCGCCGCCGCCGCGGGCCCCTTGGTCGGCGGCCTGCTGGTGCAGGCGTGGTCGTGGCGGCTGGCGTTCCTGGTCAACATCCCGGTCGCCGTCGTCTGTGTGTGGCTGGCCCTGCGCTTCGTCCCGGAAACCCGCGACGACCAGGTCACCGGCCACCCGGACATCCTGGGCTCGGCGCTGGGCGCACTCGGCCTCGCGGGCCTCACCGCGGCCCTGGTCGAGGCCCCCGTGCGCGGCCCCGACTGGCTGGTCCTTGGCGCGGGCCTGGCGGGCGCGGCGGCGCTCACCGCGTTCGTCATGCTCCAACGCCGCCAAACAGAGCCCTTGGTGCCACCCGCGCTGTTCGCCAACCACACCTTCGTCGTGTCCAACGCGCTCACGTTCGTCGTCTACGCGGCCCTGGGCGGCGTGATGATGCTCATGGTCCTCCAGTTGCAGACCTCGCTCGGCTACTCACCCACCGCCGCCGGGGTCGCGGGCCTGCCCATCACCCTGATCATGCTGCTGCTCTCAGCCAGATCCGGCCGCCTAGCCGTCCGCTATGGCCCCCGCTGGTTCCTGGTGGCAGGCCCACTGATCGTGGCAGCCGGAATGCTCCTACTCCTCCGCGTCGAACCAGGCGCCTCCTACCTGGGCGCAGTGCTCCCCGCTGTCATCGTGTTCGGCCTGGGCCTGGCAGTAGTCGTGGCCCCCGTCACCGCCACCGTCCTAGCCGCCGCCCCCGACCGCTACGCAGGCGTAGCCTCCGGCGTCAACAACGCCATCGCCCGCACCGGCAACCTCCTAGCCGTAGCCGTCCTACCAGCGGTAGCAGGCCTAACCGGCGCCGCCTACGCCGACCCGGTAGCCCTCACCGCAAGCTGGCAAACAGCCCTCTGGGTCTGCGCAGCCCTAGCCGCCCTAGGCGGCCTACTAGCCCTCAGCATCCGCGACAACGTCCTAGCCCCCACCACCCCCGAACCCACCCCCGCCCCCGCTCCCCACCCCGGCGACTGCCTCCACTGCGGCGTAGAAGGCCCACCCACCCACATAGTCCCCACCCGCGCCTAACCCCCACCCCGAACCCGCCCTCCTGCCAGGAACCCACGTTTCTGCCAGGCAGCACCAACGCTGCCAGGTGCTCGATGGGGTGGAGTGGTTTCTTCGGGGGAGAAGGAAGATCGCTAAGCTGGCTGCGCGTGTGAGGCCGTAGGCTTCCCACCCGTCTTTCACGCGGCGATCTTCCTTCGTAGGGGCCCCGAAGAAACCACTCCACCCCATCGAGCAACCCCACGAAACCAGGAACCACACCCCATCGAACAACCCCCAGAACCCACCTACTCCGTTGCAGTGAAGCACCAACCAAACCGTTGATTCCCCAGTGAAATCGCGACAAGACTGACCCCGCCACCACGGGAGAGGTCGCACATGAAACTCCGAATTCTCGCCACCACCGCCGCGATCATGCTCGGACTGGCCCACCCCGCGGCAGCCACCACATCGGCGACTTTCACACCGCGAACAATCACCTCCCCACCAGGCGGCACCCAGTACGTCGGCGCCCTGGGCACAGCCCAGCTAGCCATGTCCTCCACCCAAACCGCGTACGTCTACTCCACGCTCCGCGTGAACAGCGCCACCATCACCACGCTCATCGACAACGAGGTCCGCTGTGCGAGCACCAGCGGCTGGACCAAGAACGTGGTCCTAGGCCAGAACGTCCTCCCGGCCACGTCTTCCGCTCCGGCGTCCTTGCGCGACATCAGCGTGACCACGCGGTTCCTCGTGCATCCCGGCGCGGCGGGCACGGTCACCTGCACCACGTACCTGCGCAGCGCCAGCCTCGGCACCACCAGTTCCACCGCGAAGCTGGTAAGCGGAGAACTGCGGTTCGCCGACACCAGCGTCGCCAACACCACCACGGGCGCCCCAATCCAGGCCGACGACGGCGACGCGGTGACCAGCGGCCGAGTGATCGCGCTGAACTCCGGAGCCACCCCCGTCCGCGAACCAGCCATGCCCGTGTTCGACACCACCCCGGCGACGGGCCTCAGCGTGTTCGGCGACCTGGAGCTGATGGCCTGCTACCCAGAGCCCGCGGGCTACGACTGTCCGGTCAACTCGTTCACCGCGCAGGTCACCTTGTTCGTGAACCAGTGGAAAGCGGACGGCACCCTGTGCAAAACCGACGCCACCTCCAGCGTCGCGGTCACCGTCCGCCGCGACGTCCACCACATGGTCGTCCCGCTGAACACCCATTTCACCGCACTCACCGGCAACGGCTGTATCCCGAGGTTCAACTTCTACGTCAAGACCGACTGGCTATCCGGCTCCACCGCCGCGATCCAGATGGCCGCCAGCGGCCTCACCGACTCCACCGGCTCGACCACCAAGCACGCCGCCGTGATGAGCCACGCCTTCGCCGTGGCCTACTGATCCAGCCCACCAAACCATCCCGCTGAGCCAACCCCACCAAGCCAACCCGCCGAGCCGGGCTGAGCCAGGCACCGGGTCGGGTTCCTGAGCCTGTCCCGCCGAGCCAGGTTGAGCCAGCCCGCTGAGCCAGGCGCTGAGCCGGGCCCGCTGAGCCAGGTTTGACCTGTCCCGCCGAGCCAAGTTGCGCCAGCTCGGCTGAGTCAGGCCGCCGAGCCAGCCGGGCCGCCGACTCAGGCCGCTGAGGCAGCTCACCGAGGCAGGCCGCTGAGCCAGGCGCAGAGCCCGACCTACCGAGCCAGGCTCACAAGCTAGGCCACCGGGCCCGCCCATCGAATCGGGCCGCTGAGGCAGGCCCATCCAGTCTGCCCCCAGCAAGACCTACCGAGCCTGCCCCACAAGCCAGCCCCACCCGAGTCAGGCCAACAGCGCCGCGAGGGCCGCCGGGTCGATATTGCCGCCGGAGACCACCGCGACCGTCCGCCCCCGGGGCAGTTCGTCGGCGTGGTGCAGGTACGCGGCCGTCGCGACCGCGCCGCTGGGTTCGGCGACCAGGTTCGCGCGGTGCGCGAGCACGGCGACGGCGTGTCGGATCTCGTCCTCGGCGACGGTCACGATCCCGTCCACGAGTGCCCGCTGGTGCGCGAACGTCAGCTCCGACGGCTGGCTGCGCAGCCCGTCGGCGATCGTGCGGTCGCGGTCCTCGACCGGCCACGACACCAGGTGACCGGCCCGCAGGCTCGCCGCCGTGTCCGCGGCCAACTCCGGCTCGACCGCCCACACCTGGGCCGCAGGCCGCAGTCCCTTGACCGCCGCCGCGATCCCCGAGATCAACCCGCCGCCGCTGACCGGCACGAGAACCAGGTCCACCTCAGCGAGGTCGGCCACGATCTCCAGCCCGACGGTCCCCTGTCCGGCGATCACGTCGGGGTGGTCGAACGGCGGTATCAGCACCGCCCCCCGCTCCGCCACGATCTCGTAGGCCCGCGCCTCCCGCTGACCGGCGGCGACGAGCACGACCTCCGCCCCCAGCGCGCGGGTAGCATCGATTTTGACCCGCGGCGTGCCTTCCGGAACCACGATCCACGACCGAATCCCGAACTCCCGCGCCGCGTAGGCCACCGCTTGCGCGTGGTTGCCACTGGAGTAGGCCACCACCCCGCGGGCGCGCTGCTGTTCGGTGAGCCTGGCCACCGCGTTGTACGCGCCCCGGATCTTGAACGCCCCCACCGGCTGCAAGTTCTCCGGTTTGAGCCACAGTGGACGGTCCGGGTCGCCCCACAGGCACGGCACCAGCGGCGTGCGCACGGCCACACCGTGGAGTCGAGCGGCGGCGGCTTCGATGTCGTCGACGGTAACGAGGTTCACATCTCCAGTGTGCACCAGATTTCCGAGTCCACAGTGGACAGAGAATGTGTAGCGGTGCTCACTTCTGGTCAACCCTAGGCGGGTGTCACCCGTCAGTCGGAACGAGACCAGCAACAACAGAACGGAATCATGAGCGAGGAGAAGAAGACCGAACGCCTGCGGTTCAGCCAGGTCGTCGCAGGAGCGCTCGCGGCCGCGACAGCTGCCGTCCTCGGGTCCACCCTGGGCGTGGCGGGCACCGTGATCGGCGCCGCCGTCGCCAGCGTGATCAGCACCGTCGGCGGCGCGCTGTACCTCAAGTCGCTGGACCGCACCCGCGAAACCCTGATTTCCCGTGTCGTGTCCCACCACGGCACGGTGGTGTCGGTGCGCGAACCTCCCAGCGACCCGCCGGAGGCGTCTACCGAACCCCCGGCCGACGACGCCGAGCCTGCCGCCTCTGAACCAGCCAAGCGCAGGCGGATCATCGCGCTGGCCGCGGCCGGGGTGCTCGCGTTCGTCCTGGGCATGGCGGTCGTCACCGGCCTCGAATGGGTCCGCGGCGAGCCGCTGTCCGGCGGCGGCCAAGGCGGCACCACAGTCGGCGGCCTGGTCAACCGCCCCGCCCCACGGCCCACCCCGGCCCCGACCAGCACGGTCACGGTCACCCAGAGCGCCCAGCCCCCGGCCTCCCCGCCGCCCGCGGGCTCACCGCCCCCGACGACGACCACCACGCCCACCGACTCGGCGTCCCCGACGACGACCACCACCACTACGACCACGACCAGCGCCCCACCCTCGGCCACGGTCAGCGCCACACCGCAGCCCTCGGTCACCCCCACCGCCCCCACGCCCACTGGGTGAACGGCGCGAACTCAGCCGCGCAGCGCGGCCGACAGGGTCTCCGCCGCCGCCCTGGGGTCCTCAGCCTCGGTGATGGCGCGCACGACGACCACCCGGCTCGCCCCAGCCCCGAGCACCCTCGGCAGCCGCTCGGCGTCGATGCCACCGATGGCGAACCACGGCCGCGCGGGCGCGCTGTCCGCGGTGGCCCGCACCAGGTCCAGCCCCGGCGCGGCGCGGCCCGGCTTGGTAGGTGTCGGCCAGCACGGGCCAGTGCAGAAGTAGTCCACGCCCGGCTCGTCGGCCGCCGCCGCGGCTTGGGCGCGGTCATGGGTCGAGCGGCCGATGACCACGTCGTCGCCGACGATGCGGCGGGCCAGCGGCACCGGCAGGTCGTCCTGGCCCAGGTGCAGCACGTCCGCGCCCGCGGCCAGGGCCACGTCCGCGCGGTCGTTCACCGACAGCAGCGCGCCGTGCGCGGCGCACACCTCGGCAAGCGCCGCCAGCGCCCGCAGCTCCGGCCCCGCTTCCAGCCGCTTGTCCCGCAGCTGCACGATGTCCACCCCGCCCGCGAGCGCGGCGTCGGCGAACTCGGCCAAGTCGCCCCGGTCGGCGCGCGCGTCGGTGCACAGGTAGAGCCGCGCGTCGGCGAGCCTGCGCCTGATCTGGTCCCCGTCGAGTCCTGGCATGGAGGTGACGCTAGCGCCTGCGCTACGGTGGAAGCCGGTCGCACGGGAGTCCGGGCCACGGGCTGAGAGGGAGCTGGAAGCGCTCCGACCGTCGAACCTGATCCGGGTCATGCCGGCGCAGGGAGCGTGATGATGTGGTGACAGAAGTGGCAGACGGGCGCGTCGCCGTCGTGGGCGGCGGCGTCATCGGCCTGTCCGTGGCGTGGTCGCTCGCCGAGGCGGGCCACGATGTGGTCTTGGTCGACCCGGCCCCGGCGAGCGGCGCGTCGTGGGTGGCGGGCGGCATGTTGGCCCCGGTCACCGAGTCCTGGCCGGGGGAGGACGATGTGCTGGCCCTGGGGCGGGCCTCGCTCGCGCTGTGGCCCGCGTTCGCCGCCCGGCTGGCCGAGATCGGCGGTGACCCCCGACTCCGCCACGACGGGACCCTGGCCGTCGCGGTGGATTCCGCCGACGCGGGCGCGCTGGACGTCCTCGCCGCCTACCTGCGCGAGCACGGCCAAGACGTGGCCCGTCTCACCGGCCGTGAGCTGCGCGCGCTGGAACCCGGCCTCGGCCCTGGTGTCCGAAGTGGACTGTCAGTACCCGGCGATCTGGCTGTGGACACCCGGGACCTGCTTCGCGCGCTGATCACCGCGGCGGAGAAGTCCGGCGTGCGGTTCGTCACAGCCAAAGCCGTGGCCGTGCGCACCGGGGCCGTGGACCTAGAGGGGTCCACTGTGGACTGCGCGGTCGCGGTCATCGCCGCGGGCGCGTGGAGCGCCGCCCTGCACCCCGCCCTGGCCGGGTTGGTCCGCCCGGTGAAGGGCGAGATCCTGCGCCTGCGCGCCCGCCCGTCCGCGCTTCCGCCGCCCACCAGGACAATCCGCGCCCTGGTCGAGTCCCGCCCGGTCTACCTGGTCCCCCGCGAAGGCGGCGAACTGGTTCTCGGCGCCACACAGCACGATGTCGGCTTCGACACCGAGGTCACCGCTGGCGGCGTGCGCGACCTGCTGGCCGACGCCACCCGCGTCCTGCCCGGCATCGCCGAGTACGCCCTCACCGAGACAGCGGCGGGCCTGCGCGCGGGCAGCCTCGACAACCTGCCACTGATCGGCCCCGTAGCCCCCGGGGTTGTCGCCGCGACCGCCCACCATCGCAACGGCCTGCTGCTGGCCCCCGTCACCGCCGCCGCCGTCCGGTCCCTGCTGCGCGGCGAACCGCTGCCCGCGCACGTCCGCGCCGCCGACCCCGCCCGCTTCCACCGCCATTCCCCGACGAGCCAGGAGGTGCCGCGATGAGAATCGAGGTCAACGGCGAGCAGCACGAGGTCGCCGAGGGAGCCACCGTCGCCGACGTGCTCGCCGCGCTCACCCTGCCCGCGTCCGGGATCGCCGTGGCCCTCGACGGCGAAGTGGTGCCCCGCGCCGAACACGCCGAGACACCGGTGCCCGCCGGGGCGGCGCTGGAAGTGCTCACCGCGGTCCAGGGAGGCTGACACATGGACGACCCACTGGTCATCGCCGACCGGGAGTACTCCTCCCGGCTCATCACCGGCACCGGCGGCGCGGCGAACCTCGCCGTCCTCGAACGCGCCCTGGTGGCCTCTGGCACCGAGCTGACCACCGTGTCCCTGCGCCGCGTCGACACCCAAGGCGGCTCCGGCATCCTCGATGTCCTGCGGCGCCTGGGAATCGACCCACTGCCCAACACCGCGGGCTGCCGCACCGCCGCCGAGGCCGTCCTCACCGCGCGCCTAGCCCGCGAGGCCCTGGGCACCAACTGGATCAAACTGGAGGTCATCGCCGACGACCGCACCCTGCTCCCGGACCCGGTAGAACTCCTCGACGCCGCCACCACCCTCGTCGCGGATGGTTTCGTGGTGCTGCCCTACACCAACGACGACCCCGTCCTGGCCCTGCGCCTGGAGGAAGCGGGCTGCGCCGCCGTCATGCCGCTCGGCTCCCCCATCGGCACCGGCCTGGGCATCCGCAACCCGCACAACATCGAACTAATCGTCGCCCGCGCAGGCGTCCCAGTAATCCTCGACGCAGGCATCGGCACCGCGTCCGACGCGGCCCTGGCCATGGAACTGGGCTGCGCCGCGGTCCTCCTGGCCACCGCCGTCACCCGCGCGACCGATCCAGAGAAAATGGCCACCGCCATGCGCTCCGCGGTAGTCGCAGGCCGCCTAGCCCGCTCCGCGGGCCGGATCCCCCAGCGCTTCTGGGCCCAAGCCTCCAGCCCACCCCGCTGACCCAGCCGCCCCACCCACCGATTCCGCCACACCGCGCCGCGACCCGCCGATTTTGTGGGCTGCCGAACGTTGGTGGGGGGCTGCTGTACGGGTTCTGTCGGTCGGATCTCGGGTGTTTTGGGCCCAAGCGTCCCAGCGGACCCGCTGGCCTCGGCTACCTCTGTCGCTCTTTCCTCCGGTTCGGGCACGCGCATCGCGGCGGTCGTGGTTCGCGGCCCGCCGAGTTCGCGAGCTGCTGGGGCGTTGGTAGGCGGGCTGCCGCATGGGTCCTACCGTCGGATCTCGCGGTGTTCTGCGCTGACCCCGGCCGCCCTGCCCACCGATGCTGGCACACCACGTCCCGGTGGTCGTGGGCCACTTGGCAAGCCGCAGCCCTGGAGCCCTCCCGTCGAATCGCCCCGACCGTGGGCTGCCTCGCCCGTTCCGCAGGCCGTATCCCGCTGAGCGCGGAGCCCTCCCCGTCGCTGCGCTCGGCTATCCCGGCACAATGAGGTATGACGACCTCGGCCACCGAGCCCGCCGTCGGCGACATCCCCGCGCGCCTGTACCTCGCGATCGGGCGCCTGTCCCGCTCGCTGCGCCGTTCCGGAAGCCCCGGCCTCGGCCACGGTTCCATCTCCGCCCTGTCCACCCTGGTGGGCTGCGGCGAACTGCGCCTGGGCGACCTCGCCGCCAAGGAGGGCGTGGCCGCCCCCACCATGTCCCGCATCGTCGCCAGCCTCGTCGAATCCGGCTATGTCCGCCGCCAACCTGACCCGGCGGACCGCAGGGCCTGGCTGGTCATGGCCACCGACGACGGCACCCGCATGGTCTCCGGCGTCCGCTCCACCCGCGTCCAGGAACTAGGCCGCCGCCTCGACAGCCTCCCCCCAGCCGACCGAGCCCTCCTGGTCGAGGCCATCCCGGTCCTCGAAGCTCTCCTCGCCGAGGAACCAAAACCCAGGGAATCTGTTCCTCGTCTCTAGTCCTACCTCAACGCCAATGACGGGCCGGTGGCGTCAGCCCGCCACCGTGACTGTTCAGCTGAAGTCAATCCAGGTCGGTCCCAGCCTCGGCATCGTAGAGTCGTTGCACTATCGGGACCAAGGCTGAGGGGAGTTGGTTGCTTAGTTCCTGTTCCATGGCGAACTGTCTGAGGATTTCCAAGGACGAGACCAACTGGACGGGCATGTCCGCCGTGGCTTCGACGCGGTCGAGAGTCGTGGTGATCACGATCAGATGTTGGAAGATCGCGTTCAGTGAGCTGTCGTTGACGTCGTCCGCTAGTTGCCGCAGGGCGCGCAGCCTGGCGTTGATGCTCAGAGACAGCGGGTTTTGCGCGGCACTGACGGGTTCTCGGCCTGCCGCGTAGTTGAGCAACTCCTCAGCGAGTCCACGCAACAGCTCTTCGCGACTGCGGAGCAGGGCGGTCCACTGCTTCTTTTGTTGGTGGGCGTGACGTACCGCGTCAGGATCGCGGGGCATGGGACTGCCCGCGTCTTCAGCGCGTTGGCTGGCTGCCTGCAAGCGCAGAAATCGCTGTTCAGCTGCCTGACGGCTGCGCAGTCCCAGGACATTGGCGATCTCAGCCCAGGACAGGCCCGCCGATCGAGCATCTTGGATCAGTCCCATCTCCAAGCGGTCGATCTCAGAACGCACCGGGGAGACCAAGCGCAGTGCCAACAGTAGTTCGAGACGTGATGGGCGTAACTGATTGCTGGACGACCTGAAACGCGCGTGCACACGTTCGAGTAGGGAGAACGTGTTCTCGCGGTCCACCCGCTTAACCCTGAGAGCCCGAGCCAGCAGTGTCCGTAACGATCGGATGGGCAAGTCCTGGTCCGGTTGGGGCTTCGACAACGACGGGCGCATGAGAACCGTTCCCTCTGGCTCAGCAACTTCAGCGGGATCGCGTCAATGGTTCATTGACACCGTATGTCAACTATACATTGACACAGTAGCTCCAGTTTGGACATAAGCCGATGCGGTTAGCCCGAGGGTTGAGGGCAGATTGGACCACATCCGGAGAGTTGGGCCGGTGTCGGGATGAACCCCCTCGGCTGTACTGCTAGGTGCCGCCTACTGAACCGATATAGTGACGCAGCTCACATTCACCCGACCGGGTGCTACCGGTAAATCTAGGCATCGATGCAGAGGGTGTAAGAGCAAACTTTGCGTTGCGCCTCCTTGGCTCATCGGGACCATGGGGAAGCGTTTGGGCCGCAGGTGGCGATGCAACCCGAAGAGGTCGGTGACCCAAGCTGGCTTGCATGGATCACCGACCTCTGCGAGTTACCGCGTGTGGCGCTTCCGGTCAAGGTAACGCGCCACACCGGCGAGTGATACCGACACGGCCCTGGCAAGCCACGCCAGGGCTGTGTCGTCCACTGCTCTGGCTGCCAACTCGGCCGCGGTAGCGACGCCGCTGGCGGCTCGGAGCGCCTGTACCAGGCGCTCGCGCCTCACGGTATTACTCTGCTCCGGGGGATCGGAGCCATCGAGCCCGTCCTCTTTCATGATCACCTCCTTGTTCCTACGGCTACGTAGCCCGTACGAAGAAGGTGATGCGGTGATCCTCTCAGAGGAAGTTGATCGACGCGGAAAGCCTAGCTCGACTCACAACTGAAGGGGGGTTTTGGCCCGGCGACACTCGGGGGGCCGGGAAATTCGCGGGAGCGGATGACTGAGGGTCCGCCCGTGCGACGGATCGTGCAGGAGGCTGTGACGTCGCTGACCTCGTCCGCGTTCACAGGAGTGCGGCGGCGAGTATGGCGATGTGGCCTGCCACACGTCGCCTCGTCAAGTCGGCGTCAGATCCACAACCCTGCGTGACCAGGCCTCGTGGTTCCGCTGGTTCGGGCCTCGGCTTCCGGCTCCGTGGACTCGTCGGGTGGCGGGAAACCGTCGCGAACAGGTTGCGTGCTTACCTTGTTGCTGTCGCTGATCCCACTGGTGAGGTATGGCCGGTAGAGGGGTTCCGGTGGACAAAATTTGGGAACGGATCGTTTCCCGGTTCGCTCAGAACCTGTCAATTCTCGGACAGCGGGGATGTGGGGTTAGTGGGGGTGAGGAACGTGGCCGCGTCGGGCAGGCGCCACAGGGGGGATACCGGGCCGACGCCTTGGCCGAGTGGGTAGGCGGCGCGGACTGACTCGATGATGAAGGTCTTGCCCGCGCGCACGGCGCTCACCATGTCGTTGCCCTTGGCCAGGGCCGCGGTGATCGAGGACGCCAGGGTGTCGCCGCTGCCGTGGGTGTGTCGCACGTCGAATCGGGGGCCGATGAACTCGGTGAACTCGTGGCCGTCGTAGAGCAGGTCCAGGCATTGCGGGTCGTCCCACAGGTGGCCGCCCTTGACCAGCACCCACCGCGGTCCGTATTCGGCGAGGGCCTTCGCCGCGTCGCGTTGGTCGGAGTGTGAGCGCACCTCGATTCCGGTCAGCAGGCGCACTTCGTCCAGGTTCGGGGTGATGAGGGTCGCGCGCGGGAACAGTTCGCCGCGCAGGGCGTCCAGGGCGTCCTCGCGCAGCAGCGGGTCCCCGTGCATCGACGCCGACACGGGATCGACCACCAGCGGAACACCAGATTGTCCTATTTGGACCCTATCGCAGGCGCCAGCGACCGCGGAGATGATCTCCGCGGTCGCCAGCATCCCGGTTTTCGCCGCCTGCACGCCGATATCGGTCGCCACCGCCTCGATCTGGGCGGCCACGATCTCCGGAGGAATGGTGTGCACCCCGGTGACGCCCACCGAGTTCTGCACCGTCACCGCCGTGATCGCGGTCATTCCGTGCACCCCGCAGGCGAAGAACGCCCGCAGATCGGCTTGGATTCCCGCGCCGCCGCCGGAATCCGACCCGGCGATGGTCAGCGTGCGAGGCGGCGTGCTCACCGTTCGACCACCGGGAGGTAGACCTGGTTTCCGTTGCCCGCGAACTCTTCCGACATCTCGGCCATGCCCGCCTCGATAGCCTCCACTGAGGACAGTCCGCGTTCCTCCGCGTACTTGCGCACGTCCTGGGTGATCTTCATCGAGCAGAACTTCGGCCCGCACATCGAGCAGAAGTGCGCCGTCTTCGCCGGTTCCGCGGGCAGTGTCTCGTCGTGGTACGACCGGGCGGTGTCCGGGTCGAGGGCGAGGTTGAACTGGTCTGTCCACCGGAACTCGAAGCGCGCCTGGGAAAGCGCGTCGTCGCGTTCCTGGGCGCGTGGGTGGCCCTTGGCGAGGTCGGCGGAGTGCGCGGCGATCTTGTAGGTGATCACGCCCACCTTGACGTCGTCGCGGTTGGGCAGCCCCAGGTGCTCCTTGGGGGTGACGTAGCAGAGCATCGCGGTGCCCAACCAGCCGATCTGCGCGGCCCCGATCGCCGAGGTGATGTGGTCGTAACCGGGCGCGATGTCCGTCGCGAGTGGACCGAGCGTATAGAACGGGGCCTCACCGCAGAGTTCTTCTTCGAGCCGGACGTTCTCGGCGATCTTGTGCATCGGCACGTGCCCTGGTCCCTCGATCATCACCTGCACGTCGTGCGCGCGGGCGATGTGCGTCAGCTCGCCCAGCGTCCGAAGCTCGGCGAACTGCGCCTCGTCGTTGGCGTCGGCGATGGAGCCGGGGCGCAGGCCGTCGCCGAGGGAGAAGGTGACGTCGTAGGTGCGCAGAATCTCGCACAGCTCGGCGAAGTTGGTGTAGAGGAAGCTTTCCTTGTGGTGCGCCAGGCACCACGCCGCCATGATCGACCCGCCGCGTGAGACGATGCCGGTCACCCGCTTCGCCGTCAGCGGCACGTAGCGCAGCAGCACGCCCGCGTGCACGGTCATGTAGTCGACGCCCTGCTCGCACTGCTCGATCACGGTGTCCCGGTAGACCTCCCAGGACAGCTTGGCGGGGTCCCCGTCGACCTTCTCCAGGGCCTGGTAGATCGGCACCGTGCCGACCGGGACGGGCGAGTTGCGCATGATCCACTCGCGGGTCTCGTGGATGCGCTTGCCGGTCGAGAGGTCCATGATGGTGTCCGCGCCCCACCGGGTCGCCCACACCATCTTGTCCACTTCGTCCTCAATGGACGATGACACCGCCGAGTTGCCGATGTTCGCGTTGATCTTGACGTGGAACTTCTTGCCGATGATCGCGGGCTCGACCTCGGGGTGACACCGGTTGACCGGGATCACCGCCCGCCCGATCGCGACCTCCGAGCGCACGAACTCCGGGTCGACGCCCTCCCGCGCGGCGCAGAACCGCATCTCCTTGGTGATGATCCCGGCCTTGGCGTAGGCCAACTGGGTCACCGCGCCGTTGACTGGCTCGCGCTCGGTGATCCAGCTCTCGCGGAGCCGGGGAAGTCCGGAATGGACATCGATCACCGCGTTGTCGTCGGTGTACGGCCCCGACGTGTCGTAGAGGTCCAGGTGCTCCCCATTGGTCAGCTCGACCCGTCGGACAGGGATGCGCAGACCGTCGCCCACGTCCTGGTATTCCTTGCGGGAACCGGAAATCGGCCCCGTGGTCACCGTAGGCCGCACGGAACGGTCGTCAAGAGCGGTCACGAAAAATCCTCCCTACGCCGGCATTACCCGGTCAGGTTCATCCGGTCGGCGGCGCCGGGTCCGGAAAATGGACACCAGCCGCCCTCTCAGCCCGCCATGGCGCGAGCTCCCGCGATCGGTTTTCAGTTGTCCAGCCGACCATAGCCGGCGGCGGCGAGACTGCCAAGTGAGCACTATGGTTCCCACCATGGCGCAGCCATACCCGCCGGGAGGCAGGCTCCCGGCCAGACCCGACGCGGCCAAGCCGTGCCCCGCGTGCGGCGACCTGGTCGGCCGCGGCTATCCGACGTGTGTGACCTGCGCCGATCGTGTCGATACCTACTGGCGGGCCGACTGGACCGCGCTACTGGACGGCGAGGGCGTCACAGCGGGCGCCCCAGAGGAACGCGAACTGGCCGCCCTCGTCCTCGCCGATGATCTGGGCGCCCACCCCTGGACCTGCCTGGACTGGGCGATGCGCCTGGTGCCGTGCCCCGTCTGCCGCGCGGAACTGGGCACCGGCAACCCCGGCTGCATGAGCTGCGCCAACGCCGACCAGAACCGCTGGGCCTGGGACCACGCCGCCGTCCCCAAAACCATGACCCGCAACGAACACGCCCTCCGCCTGGCCGTGGCCACCCTGCGCGCCGCCCGCCACCGCCGGAAAAGCGTCGTGGCCTTCTGGCGCCTGTCGTTACCGTTCGTCCTGGCCGGAGCCACCCCCACCGCCCGCCAGTCCAGACGGATCCGCACCCACCTGCTGGCCAACCGCCACGAGGACCTAGCCGAGGCGGACAGCCTCACGGCCATGGCCACCCTCCCCGACCTCCCTTGGCGCACCCCCACGCCCTAACTCTCCACCGCGAGCCGGACCCCCAACGCGATCAACACCACACCCGACACCCGCTCCATCCGCGCCCGCACAGCCGACCGCCCCAACCATCCCATGATCCGCCCAAGCAAGGCGACGATCAGCAAGTACCAGAGCGTGTCAACGACCACCCACAGCCCAGCGAGCACGACCAACACCCACCGCCCCGCCCCAGGAGCCACAAACTGCGGCAGGAAAGAGATCGCGAACACGGCCAACTTGGGATTCGCCACATTGACCAGAAGCCCCGCCCGAAACCCGGACCCACCCACCGCAGGCGCCGCACCCGGATCATGCCGCCCAACCAGCGCCTTGACCCCAAACCACAGCAACACCACCACCCCGACGATCCGAAGCCCCTGGTAAGCCACCTCGGAGGCCACCAGCAACACGGACAGCCCAAAGGCGGCCGCCACCGCCCACACCGCCACTCCCATCTCCATCCCGGCCACAGTCGCCAACGCCCGCCGCCGCCCACCCTTGAGCGCCTGCCGTATCAACATGGCGGTGCCAACCCCCGGCACCATGGCCAGCACAAGGGATGAGAGGAGAAAGGCAAGGAAACCGGACCAGGTCATCGCCAGATGGTCCGCCGCCCACCCCCGCGCTCGCCAACCAATTTCCCCGGTCCGGGCCACCTGCCCACGGCGGCCTGAGGGACCGGAGTCGCCTAGAAAGCCAGGCAGGACACAGCAACCCGCCATCCCCAGCCCGCCCACCAAGCCAGCCCCGCGCTCACCCGCCCCGCAGCCCACCAACCAGACCCACCTCAAGCTCACCCGGTGCTTAACGGAGTGGAGTAGGGGCCGCACTTGCGGCTCCTACCGGCCAAGCCTCGCTTTGCGAGGTGCTGGAGGAAGTGCGTGCCCGCCCTCCTGCCAGCCAAGCCCGACTTGGCCAGGCGTCGGAGGTGGAGCACAGCGCCCCCGCCCAGCTTTCCTGCCAACCTGAGCTTGGCTTTGCCAGGGGTGGAGGGGTGGAGTAGAGCCGCGCTCGGCCTTTGTCGACCGGGCCTGGCTTTGCCAGGGGGAGGGGCGGGAGCAGGGCAGCGCTCGGCTTCTGTCGACCGGGCCTGGCCTCGCCAGGGGTGGAGGAGTGGAGCAGGGCGCGCGCTCGCCCCCTGTCAACCCGAGCCTGGCTTCGCCAGGGGGAGATAGAGCAGGGCCGCGCTCGGCCTCTGTCAACCTGGCCTGGCTCTGCCAGGAGTTGGTGGGGACGAAGGGGTGCGCTCGTTCTCCTGGCAGCCGAGCCCTGCCCTGCCAACTGCCGGATGGGCGGAGCAGGGAGCACGACAACCCCACACCCACAAAGCCGCACCCGTCCCGAACCGTCCCCCTGCCAGGCCGAACCCGAGCCTGCCAGGTGCTCGATGGGGTGGAGTGGTTTCTTTGGGGGTGAAGGAAGATCCCTAAACTGGCCGTGGTCGTGGGGCCGAAGGCTCCCCACCCGTCTTTCCCACGACGGGATCTTCCTTCGTAGGGGCCCCAAAGAAACCACTCCACCCCATCGAGCAACCCCTCGAAACCCGGGAACCACGGAACCCACCGAGCAACCCCCACACCCAGCGAGCCACCGCCCGGACTCACTCAGCGAACGGATCCCCCACCTCAGCAGGATTCCAGGACAACCCAGGAACGCCCCACTTGTTCGCCTTCAACATCCGCTTGGCATCCCGCTGGTTCCGCCCCACCAGCCGGTTCAGGTAAAGGAAGCCATCCAGGTGGTCCGTCTCATGCTGCAGGCAGCGCGCGAAGAACCCGGTCCCCTCGACCTCGATCGCCGCCCCCTCCAGGTCCTGGCCGGTCACCTTCGCCCAGCTGGCGCGACCGGTGGG
Source organism: Actinokineospora sp. NPDC051303 (assembly GCF_055586285.1). NCBI lineage: Bacteria > Bacillati > Actinomycetota > Actinomycetes > Pseudonocardiales > Pseudonocardiaceae > Actinokineospora > Actinokineospora sp. NPDC051303. The sequence continues at coordinate 32,442 of NZ_JBVJIN010000005.1, read as the reverse complement.
GAAGCTCTCGCCGGGGACCGACAAGCAGCCTTCATAGTCGTCGTCCGGGTCCGGCATGCCTTCAGGGATCTCCGAGGTGGTCAGCACCGGGTTCACCACCACCCCGCGATGCCGGACGCCCTCGTCGTCCGGGCAGTCGTAGACGAAGACCCGCTGGTCGACACCGATCTGGTTGGCCGCGAGGCCGACGCCGTTCGCGGCCGCCATGGTCTCGAACATGTCCGTGACCAGGGTGCGCAGTTCGTCATCGAAGCGCTCGATCGGTTTCGTCGGGTGGTGCAGGACGGGGTCGCCGACGATGCGGATCGGGTGAACTGTCATAGGGGCAGGGTAGAGATTGTGTACGCCGGACGCGCCGTGGCCATGACGATCACCAGAAGCGGTGACGTGGTGTAATGGCGCGGGAGAAGCACACCTGTGTGATTCTGTCGTAGGAGCACGGATCCAACCCGTGAGGCGAGGAGCCAGATGGACGCCGCTGAGTTGCCCTCTCGGCCTGCCAAGCCGACCTCCCGTGGCCCGGCGCACGCCGCGCGGCCAGGTAGTGGGCTCAGCGAGCGGGAGCACGCCATGCTCGCCTTCGAGCGGCAGTGGTGGAAGTACGCGGGGTCCAAGGAGCAGGCCATCCGCGAGCTGTTCGAGATGTCCAGCACCCGCTACTACCAGGTGCTCAACGAACTCATCGAGAAAACCGAGGCCTTGGAGGTTGACCCGATGCTGGTCAAGCGGCTGCGCCGATTGCGCGCCACCAGGCAGCGCGCCCGCTCGGCCCGGCGGCTGGGAATGGACCCGCGATGACCACTGATCCCTCGGGCCCCGCCCGCCCCGGCCGGGTCATCGGCTTGGCGCTGCTCGGCGTGGCCGCGGCCGCGACCATCGCCGGAGTGGTGACCCTGATCAGCGACGACGGCGACGTCGTGGGACTTCCCACGGACGCACCCTCCGTCACCGCGACGGCCGCGCCACCGCCCAGCGGCGACCTTACAAGCATGCCCGCGCCGCCCCCGGAGACCAGTTCGCCGCAGGCGAGCACCGAGTCGCCCGCGCCGCCGCCGTCGCAACCCACCACGACAGCGCCCCCGGCGACGAGTTCCGCGCCCGCCCAATCGTCGGCCCCGGCTCAGCCGGGCGCGGGCGAACCCGGTCCGGGTCAGTCCAACCCAGGTGACTCGGGCGGCGGACCGACGACCAAGGACCAGCCGGTCCGCGTCTACAACAACAGCACCATCAAGGGCCTCGCCGCGACCGCGGGCCAGGACATGGCCGCCCGGGGTTGGCAGATCGCCGAGACCGGCAACTACTCCGGCGGCACGATCCCCACCACGACGGTCTACTACGAGCCGGGCGCCCCCGGGCAGGAAGCCGCCGCCCGGCAACTGGCCACCGAGTTCGGCATGCGGGTCGAGGAGCGCTTCCAGGGCATCAAGCACTCCAGCCCCGGCCTGATCGTCATCGTCACCAACGACTACAAGGGGCCCGCGGGCAAGCAATAGCGGCAGCATCGCCCCCGGCCACGCCGGGTGGCGATCGTGCCTGGCGGCACCGGCAGCGGGGCATGACAGCCGCGCCGACCAGTTTCGGGATCGCGTCGCCAGCTTGGTCAGGGGCGTCGCGGGCTGCTTCATGTGCCCGCGCTGATGGCACGGCTTGCCCCGGTCGCGCGCTCCAGCACCAGTGACAGCGTCATCTGGTGCCGCCAGTCGCTTCGCGCTGTCCCCGCCGGTCTCGACCGTCTACGGACTGTCGCAGCTCGACCGAGAACCGAGCGGCCCAGTCCCACCTGCTCGGAGACGCTGCCTACTCGGACACCGCAGCCAGCGCACGCGGCACCCGCGCCGGTCGGGTGAGCGAGAGCCGCCCGGCGGCGAGACATGACAGCACGGCTTCGATGCCCTGCGCGCCTTGACTGCCCGACACCCCAAGTGGTCGCCTGCCCGGTGCCCGGTGCCCGGTGCCCGGTGCCCGGTGCCCGGTGCCCGGTGCCCGGTGCCCGGTGCCCGGTGCCCGGTGCCCGGTGCCCGGTGCCCGGTGCCC
>NZ_JBVJIN010000005.1:0-30311 GCF_055586285.1 Actinokineospora sp. NPDC051303 | reverse complement strand
CCCTGCGTGGCTGACGCTGGTCCCGTCCCCGTCCCCGTCCCCGTCCCCGTGCCCGTGCCTGGCGGGCGGGCGGCGGCGAGTGGGTTCGGGTGGGCGCGGTGAGTGGTGGTGGCGGCCCCAGGTGGGTGGGGTCAGGGTTGGCGGGAGTGGGCATAGGCCTCCAGGGCGGCTAGTTGGGCTGGGTCGAGGGAGGGGCGGACGTTGTGGCGGGCGGCTTCCAGGTGGGCGGCGGTGACTTCGGCCGCGGAGAGGGACTCGCGCATGGCGGTTAGGGCGGCTTCGCGGATTAAGGCGGCGCAGTCGGCGGCGGAGTAGCCGTCCAGGGATTGGGCGTAGGCGTCCAGGTCTACGTCGGGGGACAGGGGGGTGTTGCGGGCGGTGGCGCGGAGGATGGCGGCGCGGGCCTCGGCGTCGGGGGGCGGGACGTAGATCAGGCGTTCCAGGCGGCCGGGGCGGAGCAGGGCGGGGTCGACCAACTCGGGGCGGTTGGTCGCGCCTACGACGATGACGTCGCGGAGGGGTTCGACGCCGTCTAGTTCAGTGAGGAGGGCGGCTACCACGCGGTCGGCGACGCCGGAGTCGGATGACTGGCCTCGGCGTGGCGCCAGGGCGTCGATCTCGTCCAGGAACACCAAGGCCGGGGCGGCTTCGCTTGCCCGGCGGAACAGTTCGCGGACAGCGCGTTCGGACTCGCCGACCCACTTGTCCATCAGTTCGGCGCCCTTGACCGACAGCACGTTGAGCTGGCCGCTGCCCGCCAGCGCGCGTACCAGGAACGTCTTACCGCCACCGGGTGGCCCATAGAGCAGGACCCCGCGCGGCGGCGCCACCCCGAGCCGGGCGAACGAGTCCGGGTAGCGCAGCGGCCACAGCACCGCCTCGGTGAGCGCCTGCTTGGTCTCGACCATGTCGCCAACGTCATCGAGTTGGATGTCGCCGGTGCGCAGGGTGTCCGAGGTGGACATCGACGTCGGCCGCACGGTCTCCAGCGCGCCGAACAGATCCGCGGCGGTGATCTTGGGGTCGTCGGCGTCGCCGTGGCGCAGGGCGGCGCGGATGGCGGACTCGCGGCGCAGCGCGATCAGGTCGGCCGCGACGAACCCCGGGGTCCGCTCGGCCAGCGCGCCGAAGTCCACACCAGACTCCACCGGCAGGTCGCGGAACAGCACCCGCAGCAACTCCGTGCGGGTCTTGCCGTCGGGAAGCGGCAGCCGCAGTTCCCGGTCGACCAGGTCGACGCCGCGCAGCCGCGGGTCCACCGCCTCCGGGTGCGCGGTGGTCACGACCAGCGCGACCCGGGGAACGGCGATCGCGGCCCGCAGGGTGTCGAGCACGACCGTCGCCACCGGCGGCGGCGACGTCGCGGGCAGCAGCGCGTCCACGTCATCGATCAACAGCACCGCCGCGCGCCCCGCCGCCGAGTGCGCGCGCACGGCCTCCACCGCGGCGCCGACCCGCCCCGCCGCGGCATTGGCCTCCAACACCGCCACGGTCGGCCCGACCAGGTCGACCACCGCCGCGTCCACCGAATGCGCCACGGATCGCACCATGCTGGCCTTGCCCACGCCCTCCGGCCCGCTGATCAGCACACCGAGCCGGGGCGCCGCGCCGAGCCGTTCGAGCAGCTCGGGCCGGGTGAAGGCCAACTCGAACCACTCGCCCAGCGTCCGCGCCGCGTCCTGGGCGCCCACCAGGTCGGCGATCGGCGCGGGCAGCGGCGCTTCCTCCGCCACCACCACGGCGGTCGCCGCCACCGGCCCCGGCGGCGCCTGGACCACCGGCGACCCGCCGACCGGGATCGCCGCGCGCTCGCCCGTGCGCGCGCCGTCCCGCCAACCGACCACAGTGGACGGTCGCACCGTGACCGCGCCCGGCGGGTCCACCGCCGTCACGGTCAGCAGCTCGTTGGTCCACGTCATCCCGATGGCCCGGGACAGCTTCCCGCGCACCGTCGACACATCCGACCCCGGCGGTGGCGCCAAGTCCTGCGGCAGCAGCGAGACCGCGTCGCCGACCGTCAGCACCTTCCCGACCAACGCCAGCCGCACCGTCTCCGGCGGCAGCGACGTGCTGGCCAGCCGCGACCCAGCCACCGTCACCGACCGCGCCGCCGCGACCTCCACCGGGGCGACGACCACTTCGGACCCCTCGGTCACCCCGAGGTTCGACATGGTCACGTCGTCCAGCAGCACCACCCCGGTCGGCCCGGCGTGGTCGCCCGCGGCGGCCAGCGCGGCGCTGACCCGCGCGCCGGTAAGGCGCACGGCGTCCCATTGCCGCAGTCCCAAGGCGTCGAGGACCTCGGGGTGCAGCCGAACCACCCCGCGCCGGGTGTCGATGGCGGACGGGGTCAGGCGGGCGGTCAACGTGATCTGTGCGTTCACCTCACCGAGATTAGAGGCTCGGCGAGGATCGGGTTGGAAGTTTTCCACAGGCTCCAACGAGTCAGTTGTCGGCTCGCTTGTCGGCCTGGTTGCGCCGCAATCCCGTGCGCCGCCAGTTGCGCCCGCGCAGCCCGGCGGGCCGAGGAGCGGCGGGCAGTGTGATCGACTCGGCCGCGTCCCTGGTGCGCATGGGGCGCCGCACGGCCCACCCGGCGACGCCGCGCAGCGGTGGCCGCAGGCCCAGCCTGCCCCGGGACCCGTGCGCCCGCCGGATCGCCCGGCGCTCCCTCGGCGGCACGTCCCAGGCCTCTGGGTGGTTCGCCAGCCAGTGCTTGCGCCGCACCGCGTACGGGATGTGCGCCAGGTACGCGACCAGCGCGACGGCAAGCGCAATCATCGGGTAGGTGATGACCGCGGCCGCCAGCAGCGCCACGCCGACCAGCAGCGGCGCCACCGCGCGCGCGGGCACCCGGAACGTCTTCACCGACAGGGTCGGGATGCGGCTGATCAGCAGGGCGGCGATCGCGACCGTCCACAGCATCACGGCCGGTTTGGACTGCCACCACTGGCCGTGGTCGCCGTACTCGATGGACAGGATCATCGGCAGCAGCGCCAGGAGCCCGCCCGCAGGCGCGGGGACGCCGACGAAGAACTCCTTGGTGTAGACGGGTTGCTCCACGTCGTCCAAGAGCGTGTTGAATCGCGCGAGCCGCAGGATCATGCAGACCGCGAAGATCAGCGCGACCACCCAGCCGACCCGGTCCCCGTCGAACCGCCACGTGTAGAGCACCAGGGCGGGCGCGACGCCGAAGGAGATGGCGTCGGCCAGCGAGTCCAGCTCGGCGCCCATCTTGCTGGTCGCGTCCAAGAGGCGGGCGATACGTCCGTCCAAGCTGTCTAGCACCGCCGCCACCGCGATCGAGGCGATCGCGGCCGCTGGCTGGCCTCTTAGCGTGAACTGGACCGCGGACAGACCGGCGCACATAGCCAAGACCGTGAGTGCGTTAGGCAGCAGCCGGACAGCCGGCGCGGTCGGCGCCATCGGTCAGCTCCTCGTGGGCAGTTCGGCCAGGACGGTCTCGCCGCCGATCGTCCGCTGGCCGGGCTCGACCAGGACCCGGCTGCCGACCGGCACGTACAGGTCCACCCGGGAGCCGAACCGGATCAGGCCGTAGGTCGCGCCAGCGGCCACCTTGTCGCCCTCGGCGACCTGGCACACGATCCGCCGCGCCACCAGGCCCGCGATCTGCACGACGGCGAGGTCGTGGCCGTCGTCGGTGCGCAGGTGCAGGCTGTTGCGCTCGTTGACCTCGCTCGCCTCGTCCAGGTCGGCGGAGAGGAACTGCCCGGCCTTGTGCACCGCGCGCACGATCTGGCCCGGGGCCGGCACGCGCTGCACGTGGACGTCGAACACCGACAGGAAAGCGCTGATCCGCAGCATCGGCTGGTCGCCCAAGCCGAGTTCGGCGGGTGGGACGGCCTCGATGACGTGCGAGACCGTGCCGTCCGCCGGGGCGACGGCGATCCCGGGCCGCTGCGGGGTGACCCGCTTGGGCTCGCGGAAGAACCAGGCCAGCCAGGCGGTGAGCACGGCGCTGGCCACGCCCGCGCGGCGGGAGGCCCGGCGCACGGCCAGGGTGGCCCCGATGGCGCCGAGGATGAACGGGCGCCCGCTGGGGTGGATCGGCGGGATGATGCTCTTGGTCAGCTCGACGGCGTGCTGGAGCGCGCCGGACTTCGGGGCGGCGGTCATCAGGTGGGTGGTTCCTCGCGTGTCGACCGGATTTCCGCACACGCTACGCCAGCCGCGCTAAGCCCCGGGAAGGTAGCCACCACCTGGACGAACGTGGGACACCCGGGCAGCGTGTGCGCCCCCCGACGCGGCGCACACGCCGCTCGGATGCCCCGTCACCGGAGCGACGTCAAGTGTACGCGTGCGGTGTCTTGTGGATCAATGGGCGGTTACCGCGGGCAGGTTAGCGCGGGTTGCCGGTCCGGCCCTGAGCGAGGCGCAGGAGTCCGAGCAGGACGATCGCGCCCAGCGCCGCGACGCCGAGGCTCTGGAAGTCGAACTCGAAGGTCATCTCCTCGCCGGTCAGCAGCCGGTAGAGCAGACCGCCGAGCGCGGCGCCGACCACGCCCACCAACACGCTGACCAGGCAGCCCTGCCGCTGGCGGTTGCGCCCGCCGATCACCAGGTTGGCCGCCCAGCCCGCGATCGCGCCGAACACGATCCACGTGAAGAAACCCATGCGGCCAGCCTACGGCTCAGTCGAGCAGGATCAGGTCGACTTCGTCGCCTGCCAGGACCTCGGAGACCCCGTCCGGGATCTCGATCAGACAGTTGGACGCGGCGAACGAGGCCAGCAGGTGCGAGCCCGGCCCGCCGACCGGCACGACCTCGACCATGCCCGCGTCGTGGCGGCCGCGCCGGTACTGCACGCGGTTCGCGGGGGAGGTCATGGTCGCCGCGGCCTTCGCGCGGGCGCGCGGGCGGTCGACCACAGGGTGCCCCAGCGCGCCGAGCAACGCGGGCCGGACGAACAACTCGAACGACAGCGCCGCGCTTACCGGGTTGCCGGGAAGCGTCACTACCGGCAGCCCGTTCATCCGCCCCAGGCCCTGCGGTCCGCCCGGCTGCATCGCGACCCGGACGAAATCGACGCCGTGCCCGGTCAGGGCGTCCTTGACCACCTCGTACGCCCCCGCGCTCACCCCGCCGGAGGTGACCAGCAGGTCCGCGTCGGCGGCGTGCTCGGCGATCGCGGCCCGGAACCGCTCGACGTCGTCCGGCACGAACCGCAGCACGGTCGCCTCGCCGCCGATCTCTTCGACCGCCGCGGCCAAGAGCACGCTGTTGGACTCATAGATGTGCCCGGGGGGAAGCGGTTCGCCCGGCGCGACCAGTTCCGACCCGGTGGACAGCACCAGCACTCGCGGTGGCCTGCGCACCGGCAGATCGGCCACCCCGACCGCCGCGGCCAGGCCAAGCTGCGGCGGATGCAACACCGTGCCTGCCAGGAGCACGACAGCGTTCTCGGCGACGTCTTCGCCCAGCCGACGAATGTGCAGACCCTGTCTAACGGCCGCGTCTATACGAACGCTTTCCGTGCCACCGTCAGTCAGTTCGACCTGCACTATCGCGTCCGCGCCAGGCGGCAGCGGCGCGCCCGTCATGATCCGGTGCGCCGTCCCGGGCGCCAGCGGCCGCACGTCCACCCGGCCCGCCGGGATGTCGTCGGCGACGGGCAGCGTCACCGGGCGCTCGGCCGTGGCCGTGGCCACGTCCGCCGCCCGGACCGCGTAACCGTCCATCGCGGAGTTGTCGAACGGCGGCAAGGAAACCCCCGCCGTCACGTCTTCGGCCAAGACCAGCCCGAGACACCGCGCCAACGGCCGCGACACCACCGGCAGCGGCGGCGCCAGCGCCGCCACCTCGGCCCGGTACTCCTGCGCGGTGAAGGTCCGCTTCGCGAGGTTCGCCACGCGGACATCCTGCCCTGTCCGGCCACCACGGGACCGCGGGCCATGCCAGACTTCCGACGCACCAGGCGGGCGGGGTCGGGCCGCTCGCCGCGGGGGAATGAGGGACGGCGTGCAGGTCCGGACACGGCACACGCCCGCGTTCGGGGTGGCCAGGCTGGTGCTGGCCCCGGGTGAGGCGGTCCAGGCGGAATCCACGGCGATGCTCGCCACCAGCTACGGCGTGCACGTCGAGGCGCGCGGCCGGGGCCGGGGCAAGCTGCGGCCCGCGGTGTTCACCGCGCCGCCGGAAGGCGGGTGGGTGGATGTCGCGCCCGCGCTCCCCGGCGAAGTCCACGCGCTCGACCTGGACGGGACCGCGGCGTGGTGCGTGCGCAAAGGCAGCTGGCTCGCGGTGGCCAGCACGCTGCGCTCGGATTCGCAGTGGCCGGGCTTCCAGACCCTCTTCGGCGCCGAGCGCGGCTTCCTCGAACACGTTTCCGGGCACGGCACGATCGTGCTGGCCTGCTGCGGCGCGCTCGACGTCGTGGTGCTCGCCGCGGGCGAGCTGATCACCGTCGACCCCGCCCACCTGCTCGCCTACACCGACACCACCCAGTCGCGGCTGCGCGCGGTCGACCCCTCGGCCGCCCAGTCGGTGCGGACCGGGGAGGGACTGCTGCTCGACTTCGCGGGCCCCGGCACCCTGCTCACCCAGACCCGCACCCCGCGCACCATGGCCGCCTGGCTCGGCCGCTGACTTAGGGCCAGTGTCGAAGCACCGGCACGCGCCAGCCGCGCAGGCACTTCGACACAGGCCCTAGCGCGGATCTCGATCAAGCCGCCATCTGGCCGAACCGGACGCGGGAGCCATCCGGCGGACGTTAGGCTCCCGATCGTGTCGGAGGACCTCACTGGGCGTCGCCTAGGGCATTACCGGATTGATGGCGTGCTCGGTAAGGGCGGAATGAGCGTGATGTACCGCGCCACCGACATAAGACTGGGCCGGAAAGTGGCCCTCAAGGTCATCGCCGAGCACCTCACCGAGGATCCGGAGTTCCGCGAGCGCTTCGTGGACGAGGCCCGCAACACCTCGGCCATCGACCACGCCAACGTGGTGCCGCTCTACGACTTCGGCGAGGTCGACGGCCTGCTCTACATCGCGATGCGGCTCGTGGACGGCTCCGACATGGCCAGCCTGATCAAGGACGGCCCGCTCTCGCCGCAGCGCACGCTCGGCCTGCTCAGCCAGGTCGCCGAGGCGCTGGACAACCTGCACGAGCTCGGCCTGGTGCACCTCGACGTCAAGCCTGCCAACGTGTTGGTCACCACGCGCGAGTCGGCGGGCGAGCACATCTACGTCGCGGACTTCGGCCTCACCCGCCGCGGCGCCACCGGTCACCGCACGCGCGGCGGCGACTTCCTCGGCTCGCCCACCTACGCCGCCCCCGAGCACCTGCGCGGGGAACCGGTCGACGGGAGGACCGACGCGTACTCGCTTGCCTGCGTGCTCTTCGCGTGTCTGGCCGGGCGCCCGCCGTTCCAAGGGCAGGTCCCCGAGGTCATCCAGGGGCACCTGAACCGCGACGTGCCGTCGCTGACCGAGCAGGTGGCGCTGCCGCCCGCGATAGACGAGGTCATCCGGCGCGGCATGGCCAAAAACCCCGGGCAGCGCTATGGGAGCTGCCGTGAGCTGATCGCCGCGGCCCGGCAGGCGCTGTCGAGCGCTCCCCGGCCGCCCGCACCCCCGCAGCGCGGGCCGTTCGGGCCGCAGCAGACCCAGCCGCAACCGGCCCAGCACCAGCCGGCCCAGCACCAGCGGCGGACGTCCGGGCCGCAGGCGTCCCCGGCCGAGCCGATGCGGCTGCGCCCGCCCGTGCCGGTCGGCAGCACCGCGTTCGGCGCGGAGAAGCGCGGCAACCGGTGGGTCGCGCCGGTCGTGGTCGGCTTGGTGGCGATCGGGTTAATTATCGCCGCGATCGTGTACTTCGGCGGCGACCCCGGCGGCGGCCAGCCGAGTGACCCCAGCACCCAGACGACCGCGCCATCCATCCAGGTCGGAGACGGGAAATCGGCTGGTCCGGAGTCCGGCGACGCCCCGCGCACGACCTCGCGCAAGCCGCTGCCGACGATCTCGATCGTGCCCCAGCCCTGAGTCCCGTTTCTTGCACTCGGAGGCTCCGAGTGCTAAACACGACTTAGCACTCGGAGTCCCCGAGTGCCAGAAGGTCGGGACGGTGAGGCTGGCGCGTGCGCCGGTCGTCCGTCGCGGGCACCGAGCCTGGCCGCGCTACGTGTATCCATCCGATGGAGGACCACACCGCAATGGCCAAGTTGATCGCGTTTGACGAGGAAGCGCGTCGCGGTCTCGAGCGCGGACTGAACATCCTCGCCGACGCCGTCAAGGTGACGCTCGGCCCCCGGGGCCGCAACGTCGTGCTTGAGAAGAAGTGGGGCGCGCCGACCATCACCAACGACGGCGTGTCGATCGCCAAGGAGATCGAGCTCGAAGACCCGTGGGAGAAGATCGGGGCCGAGCTCGTCAAGGAGGTCGCCAAGAAGACCGACGACGTCGCCGGTGACGGCACCACCACCGCCACCGTGCTCGCCCAGGCCCTCGTCCGCGAGGGGCTGCGCAACGTGGCGGCTGGCGCCGACCCGATGGCGCTGAAGCGGGGCATCGAGCAGGCCGTCGAGGCCGTCATCGAGCAGCTTCACAAGTCCGCCAAGGAGGTCGAGACCAAGGAGCAGATCGCGGCCACCGCGTCCATCTCCGCTGGCGACACCACCATCGGCGAGCTGATCGCCGAGGCCCTCGACAAGGTGGGCAAGGAAGGCGTCATCACCGTCGAGGAGAGCAACGCGCTCGGCATGGAGCTTGAGCTCACCGAGGGCATGCGCTTCGACAAGGGCTACATCTCCGGTTACTTCGTGACCGACCCCGAGCGCCAGGAAGCGGTCCTGGAGGACCCCTACATCCTGCTGTTCGGCTCCAAGATCTCCTCGGTCAAGGACCTGCTCCCGCTGCTGGAGAAGGTCATGCAGTCCGGCAAGCCGCTGCTGATCATCTCCGAGGACGTCGAGGGCGAGGCGCTGGCGACCCTGGTCGTCAACAAGATCCGCGGCACGTTCAAGTCCGTCGCCGTCAAGGCCCCGGGCTTCGGCGACCGCCGCAAGGCGATCCTGCAGGACATCGCCATCCTCACCGGCGGCCAGGTCATCAGCGAGGACGTCGGCCTCAAGCTCGACAACGCCGACATCGCGCTGCTGGGCAAGGCCCGCAAGGTCGTCGTCACCAAGGACGAGACCACCGTGGTCGAGGGCGCTGGCGACGCCGAGCAGATCCAGGGCCGGGTCAACCAGATCCGCGCCGAGATCGAGAAGTCCGACTCCGACTACGACCGCGAGAAGCTCCAGGAGCGCCTGGCGAAGCTCGCGGGCGGCGTGGCTGTCATCAAGGCTGGCGCCGCCACCGAGGTCGAGCTCAAGGAGCGCAAGCACCGCATCGAGGACGCGGTGCGCAACGCCAAGGCCGCCGTCGAGGAGGGCATCGTCGCCGGTGGCGGCGTGGCCCTGCTGCAGGCCGCCGAGGCCGCGTTCGCGGGCCTCAAGCTCGAAGGCGACGAGGCCACCGGCGCCAACATCGTCAAGGTCGCCGTCGAGGCGCCGCTCAAGCAGATCGCGATCAACGCGGGCCTTGAGGGCGGCGTCGTGGTGGAGAAGGTCAAGGGCCTCCAGCAGGGCCACGGCCTCAACGCCGCCACCGGCGTCTACGAGGACCTGCTCGCCGCTGGCGTGCCGGACCCGACCAAGGTGACCCGCTCGGCGCTGCAGAACGCCGCGTCGATCGCCGCCCTGTTCCTCACCACCGAGGCCGTCGTGGCCGACAAGCCGGAGAAGGCCTCGGCCGCCCCGGCTGGCGGCGACCCGACCGGCGGCATGGACTTCTGATCCACGCCAGGTAAAGAGGCGCAGGTAGAAGCGCAGACGAAGGCCCGGTCCGCACCAGCGGACCGGGCCTTCGTCATGTCCGCGCGGTGAACGACATCCCAGGCTGAACGCGCGGTCGCTATCTTGGGCCGATGGGGGCGGACCAGCGTCTGGGCATTCTCGACGGATCTTGACCGTCTCTGCCGATTGACGCGCTGACCGGACATGAGTTAAGGCCAGGTTCCGGTCTGCCCCAGGTGCACTTGGCCTTGCGGCTTGCCCATCACCCGCGTCGGTGGACTTCAACACAGCCAAGCGGTCGGCGAACCTGGGCACGGGACAGGCGTGTCGGGACGCGCTATATTGAATGGTCTGCGCACAAAAAAAGACGCCTCGATAGGACGTCATGAAATGAATTGTATGGCATGTGGAGGCCGATTGTCAACCGAGATCGACGTGGAGCAGGAATACGTCACCATGCTCTACGCGCACCTCGATGAACTGCGCGCGGACACCGACACGCGGTTGGCCAGGACGCTGCGGGAGAGCAGCAGCAACCCGCAGGCCATGACGCAGCGGGACGCGGCGACGGCGCACTACAGCGAGCAGTTGGCGCAGTACGGGGCGGTGGAGAACGGGCTGTGCTTCGGCAGGCTCGACTTCGCCGACGGGGAGCGCAGCTACATCGGGCGCATCGGGCTGTTCGATGACGATGGCGACTACGAGCCGCTGCTCATGGACTGGCGCGCGCCCGCCAGCAGGCCGTTCTACCTGGCCACGGCGGCGTCGCCGGACGGGGTTCGCAGGCGTCGGCACATCCGGACGTCCCAGCGGAAGGTCACCGCGCTGGACGACGAGGTGCTCGACATCGGCGCGGGGGAGCAGGACGTCCACGACGGGCTCACCGGTGAGGCCGCCCTGCTGTCCGCGTTGAACGCCTCGCGCACCGGGCGGATGAGCGACATTGTCGAGACGATCCAGGCCGAGCAGGACGAGATCATCCGGTCCGGGCTTAACGGTGTGCTGGTAGTGCAGGGTGGTCCGGGCACCGGTAAGACTGCCGTGGCGTTGCACCGCGCCGCTTACCTGCTTTACACCTACCGCCAGCAGCTTTCCCGGCGCGGTGTGCTGATCATCGGTCCGAACGCGACCTTCCTCAAGTACATCGGGCAGGTTCTCCCGTCGCTCGGTGAGACCGGTGTCCTCCTGCAGACGGTCGGCGAGCTGTACCCCGGCGTGCGCGGTGTCCGGCCCGAGCCCGCCCGCGCCGCTGAACTCAAGGGGCGCATCGACATGGTCGACGCGCTCAAGAGGGCGGTGCGGGACCGGCAAGAGGTCCCCGACGAGTCGATAGTGCTGACCGTCGAGCGTGAGGAGCTTGTCCTCGACCCGGCGATGGTCAAGGCGGCCCGCGCGCGAGCCCGCCGGTCACGGAAACCGCACAACGAGGCGCGGCCGTTGTTCGCCGAAGAGATCGTCGCCGCGTTGGCGCGGCAGGAGGCCGACCGGTTGGGCGCCGAGTTCCTCGATGAGGACGACCTGGCCGACATCCGCCGGGAGATGGCCGAGGACGACGTGGTGCAGGCCGCCGTCGAGCGGCTTTGGCCCCTGCTGACCCCGCAGCGCTTCCTGTCCGACCTCTACGCCTCCGCCGACCGGCTCGCGTCCGCGCTGCCGCACCTCACCGACGATGACCGCGCCCTGCTGCTGCGCTCGCCCCGGCTCGGCTGGACCGCCGCCGACGCCCCACTGCTCGATGAGGCGGCCGAACTCCTCGGCGCGGACGACCGCGCCGAGCGCGCCGCCGCCGAGCGCCGCCGCCGCGACGAGCAGGACTACGCCCAGGGCGTCCTCGACATCCTGCAGATGGAGGACGACGCCGACCCCGACATCCTCACCGCCTACGACCTGATCGACGCGGGCCGCCTCGCCGAACGCCACGACGACGAGGACTACCGCACCGCGGCCGAACGCGCCGCAGCCGACCGGACATGGACGTTCGGACACGTCATCGTTGACGAGGCGCAGGAACTGTCTGCGATGGCCTGGCGGGTCCTCATGCGCCGCTGCCCATCCCGGTCGATGACCCTCGTCGGCGACGTCGCCCAAACTGGCGCCCTGGCCGGAACGGACACCTGGGCGGGCATCCTCGCCCCCTACGTGGCCGACCGCTGGCGGCTAGCCGAGTTGACGGTCAACTACCGCACCCCCGCCGAGGTGATGGCCGTGGCCGCGGACGTCCTGGCCGAGCTGACAACGGACCTGGCCCCACCCAGCTCGGTCCGCGAAACCGGCATCGCCCCCTGGCGACTACGCGTGCCCGAAACCGAACTGGCAGACACCCTGGCCAAGCTGGCCGCCTCCGAAACAGGCCCAGGCACGCTAGCCGTGCTGGTCCCGGAATCACTGGCCGACGAAGTGGGCCGAGCCGTCGCCGAAGCCGTGCCAGACGCGGCCCTAGGCGAGCGCCCAGAACTGGAAAGCCGCGTGGTGGTCCTCACGGTCCGCCAGTCAAAGGGCCTGGAGTTCGACGCCGTGCTCCTAGCCGAACCAACCCGAGTAATCACCGAGTCCACACGCGGCATGAACGACCTCTACGTCGCCCTCACCCGCGCCACCCAACGCGTCGGCGTAGTACACGCCACCGATTTGCCACCGCCGCTGGCCCGCCTCACCCCACGGTAACCACCGCCCCCCGCCCCCACAACAAACCCCACCCTCCCTGGGGGCCTGCCCTGCTCCAGTATATCGGGGCAGGCCGACAATTTAGGTGAGAACGATCTTGCCTGTGGATAACTCGCGATCACCGAGGCTTGGAAGTTCAGCGGGCTTTGGAAGCTCAGCCAGCTTGGAAAAGCAGCGGGCTTGGAAGCAGCGTGGCGAGGAGGGCGGCGCGCCTTGGAGGGGCAGCGTGGCGTTGGGATGGCGGCGCGCGCTTTGGAGGGGCTGTGTGGCTTGAGAGGGCGGCGCGCTTTGCAGGGCAGCCTGGCGTTGGGAGAGCGGCGCGCCTTGGGAGGGCAGCGTGGCTTGAAAGAGCAGCGGGCATGGGAGGGCGGCGCGCTTTGCAGGGCAGCGTGGTTTGGGAGGGCGGCGCGCTTTGGGGAGGGCAGCGTGGCTTGGAGGGGCAAGCGGCCTTGGGAGGCAGCGCCCTGGGCAGGGCAGCGGCCCTTTAGAGTGCAGCGTGACTGGGAAGAGCAGCGGGCATGGGAGGGCAGCGCAATCTGGAACAGCAGAGGCACCTGGAACAGCAGAGGTGCCTTGAAGGGCAGAGGCACCTGAAAAAAGCAGAAGGCACGGACAACGGCACCTTGAAAGGCGGCGGGCTTTGAAGGGCAGCGGCACCTTGAAAGGCGGCGGGCTTTGAAAGGCGACGGACTCTCAACACGGCGGCCCATGGAACCGCAGTAAGAAACTAGGACAGATCCGGGTGCGGCCTGCCCGTTGACCAGGGCACACCGAGCAAACCGGCGTCCCGCCTTGGTTCCTCAACCTGCCAAATGCTGGATCGGGTGGAGTGGTTTCTCTGGGGGAGAAGGAAGATCGCTAAGCTGGCTTCGCACGTGTGAGGCCGTAGGCTTCCCACCCGTCTTTCACACGGCGATCTTCCTTCGTAGGGGCCCCAGAGAAACCACTCCACCCGATCCAGCCCACCAGCAAGCAAAGAACAGAACTACAGCACCACAGTAGGCGTGACAACAGTCTTAGGCTTAGCCCCACCAGTCATCCGAACCAAAATCTGAGTAGTGCCTCTCGGCACCTCGGTAAGCACAAACCGCCCACCCTCATCAGCCGTAGTAGCGGATGAGCCATGGTCGGCCACTCGAACCTCCACCGCATGCTCCCCAGCGGGAACCAGCCACCCATCGATGCGCTGGCGTTCACCAGTTCGGGTGACGTTGACCATGACGGTGAGGTCGCCCACGAAGAACGTGATGGTGCCGGGGTCGCCGCCGCGGACGCCGACGAGGGGGCGTTGGTCGGCCCAGCGTGCGGCTTCGAGTTCGACTTCGGCGTCGATGTCCTCGATGGCGATGGCGAACTGGGCGCGCTCGATGAGGCCCTCTGGGACCGGGTCGAGCTCGTCCATCAGCCTGCCTACCTGGGCCAGCCAGAAGTCCTGCTCGGCGGGTTCCATCTCGTAGTCGTCCATGGTCCTCATCTGCCACCGTCCCCATCGTCGTACAAGGCGCGCAAGGAGTTGAGGCAACGTCCTCGTGTCGGCCCGATGCTGCCGTGCGGCATCCCCATCGCCTCGGCGACGATGCGGTACTCGGCACGACCGGCCAGGACGGTCAGGCGCAGCAGCTCCTGACAGCGCTGGTCCAACTTGTGGAACGCCGACCACAGTCGGTGGTCGCGTTCACCGCGCAGGGCTTCCGCCTCGGGCATCGGCTCCGTGCTGGGCACGTGCTCGGCCACTTCCGGCGACAGCTCGACCTGCGCGGCCCCTCGCTGACGGGTGCGGATCGCTTCGCGGCGGGTGGTGGTGATCAGCCAGCCGACCAGGGCTTTGGGCTCGGCGAGGCGGCCGAGGTGGCGCAGCAGCGCCAGCCAGACCGTCTGCACGACGTCCTCGGCTGAGGACCGGTCGATGCCGGTCCCTCTGGCCACGTGCCAGACCAACGGCGTCAGTTCGGCGACCAGCACGTCGAGCGCGCCGCGGTCGCCTTCCCGTGCCGCGATCATGCACGCCGCGTGGCGCTCCGACCCTTCCAGCCCCTCCCATGGCGGGTTGGTCCTTACCGTTCGGAGCTCGGTCACCGCTCCCACCCCATCCTTCATATCCCGGGGTCGTGCATTCTGGTGGCACTGGCTACATCGTTCGACCGCCGGATGATGCGTCTTACTGCGGCATCCGTCACTCGAACAGGTGAAGCTGTCCGCCATCAGTGTCCCTTGAGCGCATGCGGCGCGCAGGCGAGTGCCTGCCCTCCGCCTGGCTGGACCAGGTCGACCGGATCGCCCCGGTGGGATTCGATCGCCTAGTCGGCATCCTCCGCCGACCGAGGCCGCGACGCCATCCCTGGCTCCCGTTCGGGTCGAAGAATCACAAAATCTGTGGCGGCCGGACCGGTCCCCTGCACCCGTCCGGCCGCCACGGCCCCGTGGTCTCACTCGAATGCCCGGTCGACGCGGACGGCGGCGATCGCCGGGCGCACCGGGAAGTCTTGGGTGTCACACCGCTGGACGCGGGCGGCGGTGGTCTCCGGCGGGTGCGGCCGACCAGGACACATCGTTCCCTCCGGAGCGGAAGAGTATTTTTACTCTGACACTGGTAAGAGGGGCGTCCGCGACCGTGGATACGTCCAGGCTCGGCGGCTTCGCGCCGTGGCACAGATGTGCCAGGCGGGCGTCGGGGTCAGACCGTCAGCAGCACCAGCAGGGCGCCGACGGCGAGCAGTGTGCCGACCAGGAGGGTTCCGCAGCCCAGCAGGACTGTCCGGCGGGTCGTCAGCGCGCGGATGGCCAGCACGACGGCGGTGGCCACGGTGAGCAGGGTGATGGCCGAGTACGCCACCGCCGCGGCGACCGGTGAGCCGTGCCCGCGGACCAGCGCCGGTCCGAAGACCACCACCAGGAAGCACACCACCCCGCCCGCGGCGAACAGCGCGGCCGACGCGAGCAGCACGAGCGCCTTCGCGGTCCCCGTCCGCGACACCGGCTGCTGGTCGGCCACGCGCCGACCTTAGTGCTCGTCTTCCGGCACGAGGATCCAGCAGGCCAGGTAGATCAGCGCGCCGGTGCCGAAGCCGAGCAGGGTCGCGGCGACCAGGATGATCCGGATCAGGGCGGCGTCGGCGCCGAGCATCCGCGCGAGGCCCCCGCAGACCCCGGCCACCATGCGGTCGGAGCGGCTGCGGCGGAATTTGCGGGTTTTGATGTCGTTCGTCATGACTCAAGAATCGCCCTCGCGCGGCCCGCGCGCATCGGGGGCGCACCCTGAAAACCGGGTCGGGGTCGTCCCGGGGGCGCCGCGATAAATCAGTCGCGACGCGGGGTGCGCGAGCGCATCATTGACCTCGGGAAACCAAGCCGGAGTCACCGCGATGCGGTGCCCGCTCGACGGTTTCCGGCGCGGGCGCGTGGCGGTGTCCGAGTCGGGGCCGGGAGGGCGGTAGCCCGAGCAGGGCTGCTCCGGTCCCCACGCCACACCGACGCTTCCCGCGCCCGGCTCGACGCTACCGGCCGCGCGTGCGGCGGGAAGCCCGCCTGGCGCCGGTCAGTCCAGGGGAGAGTGACCGGCGCCAGGCGCACCAACGGTTCTTAGAGCGGTGGCAGGGCGGTGTCGAACAGCCAACTGGTGAAGAACTCCGTCAGCGGCTCTGGCGCGTGCTTCTGCGCCAGCGCGGTGAACTGCTCGGTCGTCACCAGCCCGTGCCGGTGCGTCGAGGCCCACTCGACCAGCAGCGTGAAGAACGCCGCGTCGCCCAGCCGCCGCCGCAGCGCGTGCAGGGTCAGGGCGCCGCGCAGGTAGACGCGGTCGTCGAACAGGCGGGTGACGCCGGGGTCGGCGAGCCGGAGGTCCTGGGGCGCGGCGGCCACCGTCCGCCACGCTCTGCGCGCGTGGGTGTCGGTGGGGTCGCCGCCGGACGCGGCCGACCACAGCCACTCCGCGTAGGTCGCGAAGCCCTCGTTGAGCCAGATGTGCCGCCACTGCGCGACGGTGAGGCTGTTCCCGAACCACTGGTGCGCCAACTCGTGCGCCACCAGGTGCTCCGAGCCGCGCTTACCGTCGACGTGGTTAGCGCCGAAGACCGACAGCGACTGGGCCTCCACCGGGGCGTCGAGGTCGGTGTCGACCACGACGACGCCGTAGCGGTCGAACGGGTACGGGCCGAAAAGCCGGGAGAACTCGGCCAGCATCATCCCCTGCCTGCCGAAGTCGTGGTCGAACAGCGTCAGCAGCCGCGCGGGCACCGTGGCGTGCATGACCCCGGCCAGGTCGAGCGAGATATACCGGCCGATCTGCACGCTCACCAGGTAGCTGGGCGTCGGCTGCGGCAGCCGGTAGACCCACGTCGTGGTGCTCGCCGACGACCGGCGCGACTCCAGCGCCCCGGTCACCACTACCTGGTAGGCGGTAGCCGTGGTCACCGCGATCCGGTAAGTCGCCTTGTCGCTCGGATGGTCGTTGCACGGGAACCAGGACGGCGCGCCGATCGGCTGGCTCGCCACGAGCACGCCGTCGTCCAGGTAGTCCCAGCCCAGCTCGCCCCAGTGGCCGCGGATCGGCGTGGGCGAGCCCGAGTAGCGGATGTCCACGGCGAACTCGGCGCCAGCGGGCACCGCCCGCTGCGGGGTCACGTGCAGCTTCGCGCCGCGCTGCGCGTAGCGCACGGCCTTGCCGTTGACCGTGACCCGGTTCACGCGCAGCCCGGCGAGGTCGAGGCTGAACCGGGACAGCGCGTGCTCGGCGACGGCGGTGATTCGGGCGCGGCCGTCGAGCCTGCCCGGCCCGACGCGGTACTCCAGGCCCAGCTCGTAGTGCGCGACCCGGTAGCCGCCGTTGCCGTGCGCCGGGAGGTAAGCGTCCGACGACGTGCTCGCGCCGGGTTTGCCCGCGCGCACCGGATCAGCCATGCGCCCATTCAACAGGACGGTCATCAGCGGTTGACCGGCCACGCGGCGATCGGGTTGCCCAGCCAGCGGGTGGCCGAGGGCACCGACTCGCCGCGCATCACCAGCGACGCCGGGCCGACCGTGGTGCGGTCGCCGATCGCCGCCCCGGGCAGCACGATGCCGTGCGGGCCCAGGGTGCCGCCGTCGCCGACGGTCACGGTGTCCATGCTCATGATCCGGTCGTGGAACAGGTGCGTCTGCAGCACACAGCCCCGGTTGACCGTCGCGCCCGACCCGATCCGCACCAGGTCGGCCTCGGGCAGCCAGTACGTCTCCACCCACGCGCCGCGCCCGATCCGCGCGCCGAGCCCGCGCAGCCACACCGCCAGCAGCGGCGTGCCCTGCGCCGAGGTGGCTATCCACGGCACGGCCAGCATCTCGACGAACGTGTCGGCCAGCTCGTTGCGCCACACGAATGAACTCCACAGCGGCCGCTCGATGGCCCGGAAGCGGCCCACCAGCGCCCACTTGGCCAGCACCGCGACCGTCCCCGCCACCGCGCCCGCCGCGGCCAGCAGGACGCCGCCGAGCGCGAGCGACAGCCAGAAGCCCGCGGCCGTGAAGCCCGCGGCGACCAGCACGGCCAGCGCCGCGGAGGCCATCACCGGCACGACCCGGCACAGCTCGACCAGGGCGCGGGCGACCATGAGCCGCGTCGGCGGGTCGAACGTGGTGCTCTCGTCGGCCGCCTCGACAGTGCGCGGCAGCTTTATCGGCGGCATCCCGAGATAAGAGGACCCCGCTTTGGCCTTCTTAGGTGTCGAAGACAACACGCCTACCAGTCCGCGCTTAGGCACCGCGCGACCCGGCGCGGTCATCCCGGAGTTGCCCAGGAAAGCCCGCTTGCCGACGCTCGCCTTCGCGATCCGCAGCCAGCCGCCGCCGAGCTCGTAGGAGCCGATCATGGTGTCGTCGGCGAGGAACGCGCCGTCGCCGACCGTGGTCATGCTCGGCAGCGCCAGCACCGTGGACGCCTCGACGCGCCTGCCGACCTTCATGCCCAGCATCCGCAGCCACACCGGGGTGAACAGGCTCGCGTAGAGCGGGAACAGCCCGACCCGGGCCAGGTCCATCAGCCGCTCGGTGGCCCACGCCTGCCAGGCGACGCGGCTGTGCATGGCGTGCTGTCCGGCGCGCAGGCCGATCGAGAGAGCACGCACCGACCCCAGCACCAGCAGCGCGTAGGCGGCCATCCAGACCACGGTCGCGGCGGGCACGCCGAGCAGCGCGCTCGCCAGGCCCGCGCCGAGGGTGGCCGAGCCGTCGAGGAACGCGGCGAGCACCAGTAGCGCGGGCACGGCCGCCGCGACCGGCAGCAGGCTCAGCGCGAACGAGGTGGCCGCGTAGACCGCGACCCAGCGCTTGCGCCGCGTGGGCCGCTTGCCCGCGTGGCTTGCCTTGCCGGTGCGGGTCGCGGGCGCGCCGGACCAGCGCTGACCGGCGGGCACGGCGCCCACGACGGCCGAGCCGGGCGCGACCTCGGCGCGTTTGCCTACCCGCGCGCCGGGAAACAGCGTGCTCCGCGCGCCGACAGTGGCGTGCGCGTCGATCCGGACCCGGCCGATGTGCAGGGTGTCGCCGTCCAACCAGTGCCCGGACAGGTCTACCTCGGGCTCCACCGCCGCGCCCCGGCCCAGCCGCAGCAGGCCGGTGACCGGCGGCAGCGAGTGCAGGTCGACGTCGTCGCCGATGCGCGCGCCCAGCGCCCGCGCGTAGTGCGTCATCCAGGGCGCGCCCGCGAGGTTCGCCGCGCCGGTCAGCTCGACCATCCGCTCGGCGGCCCACAGCCGCAGGTGGACGCTGCCGCCGCGCGGGTAGGCGCCCGGTTCGACGCCGCGCAGCAGCAGCCGGGCCGTGCCCGCCGCGAGCGCCATCCGGCCCCACGGGCTCAGGAAGACCAGCCAGCCCGCTAACACGAGCCACCAGGACACGGTAGGCGCCCACGGCAGGCTGAGAAGGTTGTTCAGAGCGGCGACGACAACCGCCCACCGCGCGCCGACCACGGTCAACATCGGCACGGTAAGCAGCGTCTGCACTACCTGCGCGCGGACAGGCGTGGGCGCCACGACCCGGTCGCTCTGCACGCTCGCCGACGCCGCGTCGATCCGCGCGGCCAGCTTGCCCAGCGTCGGGTGCTGGTAGAGGTCGGCCACGGCGATGCTCGGGCACGTCTCGCGGACCCGGGACACCAGCTGCGCGGCCGAGAGGCTGCCGCCGCCGTTGGCGAAGAAGTCGGCGTCGAGGTCGGTCACGCTGACCCCGAGCAGGTCGCGCCACAGTTCGGCCAGCCAGCGCTGGGTGTCGGTCAGCGCGGCGGTGTCTACCTCGCTGGTGTCCAGCGGCAGCGGCCACGGCAGCGCGTGCCGGTCGACCTTGCCGGACGTGCGGGTCGGCAGCGTGTCGACCACGGCGATCAGCGGGACCAGCGCGGCGGGCAGCGCCGCCCGCAGCCGGTCGACCGCGGCGGCGGCGGCGAAACCCTCGTGCGTGACGACGTAGCCGACCAGGAGCTGGTTGCCCGCCTTGGTCGCGCGCACCGCGGCGGCGGCCCCCGCGACCCCGGGCAGCGCCTGGAGCGCGGCGTCGACCTCGCCCAGCTCGATGCGCCTGCCGCCGAGCTTGATCTGCTCGTCCGCGCGGCCCAGGAACAGCAGGCCCTCGGGCTCTGCCTTGACCAGGTCGCCGCTGCGGTACGCGCGATCCCAGGACAGCGCGGGCAGCGGGGCGAACTTCTCGGCGTCCTTGTCCGGGTCGAGGTAGCGGGCCAGGCCAGCGCCGCCGATGACCAACTCGCCGGTGCCGCCCATCGGGACCAGCTCGCCCGCCTCGTCCACCACGGCCAGCTCCCAGCCGTCCAGCGGCAGGCCGATGCGGACCGGGCCGTCGCCGGTCATCAGCGCCGCGCAGGCCACCACGGTCGCCTCGGTCGGGCCGTAGGTGTTCCACACCTCGCGGCCCGCGACGGCCAGCCGCTCGGCCAGCTCCGGCGGGCACGCCTCGCCGCCGAAGATCAGCAGCCGCACGTCGTCCAGCGCCTCGGCTGGCCACAGCGCGGCCAGGGTCGGCACGGTGGAGACCACCGTGATGCCCCGCTCCAGCAGCCAGGGGCCCAGGTCGACGCCGCTGCGGACCAGCGCCCGCGGGGCGGCCACCAGGCAAGCGCCGTTGCGCCAGGCCAGCCACATCTCTTCGCACGAGGCGTCGAAGGCCACCGACAGCCCGGCCAGCACGCGGTCGGTCGGGCCGATCGGCTCGTCGGGCAGGAACAGGTCGGCCTCGGCGTCCACGAACGCCGCTGCCGAGCGGTGGCTCACCGCGACGCCCTTGGGCTTGCCGGTGCTGCCGGAGGTGAAGATGATCCACGCGTCGTCGTCTGCCGTGGGCGCGCCCGGCGTGCCCGTGGGCGGGCCGAGCGGGGTGATGGACCGGTCCGCGCCAAGCACGGCGCACACCCCGGCCTCGCCGAACACCAGGTCCGCGCGCTCGTCGGGATCGTCAAAGTCGACCGGCACGTAAGCCGCGCCCGCGGCGAGCACGGCCAAGATGCCGACGTAGAGGTCTGTCGTGCCCGAGGGGACCCGGATGCCCACCCGGTCGCCGCGGCCGATGCCCGCCGCGGCCAACCGGGTCCGGAGGACGTCGATTTCGCCTAGCAGCGCCCGGTAAGTCAGGACCGTCGTGCCGTCGTCCACCGCGTCGGCGTCCGGGTGGCGGGCCGCGGTGGTGGCGAGGATGTCCAGGAGAGTGCGGGGCGCGCTCTCGGGTCCGGCGCGAAAGACGGCGAGACCGCGCTCAGCCGCGTCGGCGAGCGGGTCGACGGTGTCGAACAGGGATAGCGAGTGATCGACGATCGTCATATGAGCGAACGCATTTCTCACCTTTTCGGTGGTTCTTCAACGCTGTGACCAGGGAACATTACCGGTGGTCATGGTGGCCTGTCGCGCTGGGACGGAGTTCCGGTGGCGTGTTTCACACTCTCGTGTCAGCCGTAACATCAACGATTACCGGACATTCTTTGATATCGGCTCACGATAGCGCGGCTGCTTTCCTTGTGTGGCAAAGGTCATTTCTTGCTTGAGAATCCGATATCGGTCTGCGATATCGTGGGTCGATGGATGTCGTCCGGGAGTTCAGGAACGGCGCGCTGCGCCTGCTCGTGCTGCGGCACGCCACCGACGCCGAGGTCCACGGCGCGCTGCTGAGCGAGCGGCTGTCCGCGCGCGGACACCGCGTGTCGCCGGGCACGCTCTACCCGCTGCTGCACCGCTTACAGGACGCGGGGCTGCTCAAGTCCCGCACCGAGGTGGTCGACGGCCGCCGCGTCCGCCGCTACCGCACGACCAAGCGCGGCAAGCGCGTGCTCGCCGAATGCCGAGCGGTCCTCGCGGAACTGGCCGCGGACGTCGCATAAACGCCACACTGGGGCCATGAGGGACGTGCTGGACGAGCTGGTCCGCCGCTGGGACGCCGGGGAGCCGGTCGCCGTGGGCACGGTGGTGGCCACGTTCTCCTCCGCCCCGCGCGCCGCGGGCGCGGCCATGCTGGTCGCCGCGGACGGGACGGTCGCGGGCAGCGTGTCCGGCGGCTGTGTCGAAGGTGCGGTCTACGAACTCGGCCGCGAGGTCTTAGCCAGCGGTAAGCCTGTCTTGCAGCGTTACGGCGTCAGCGACGACGACGCCTTCGCCGTCGGCCTGACCTGCGGCGGGACCATCGACGTCTTCATCGAGCGGATGGACCGGGAGTCCTTTCCGGCGCTGTCCGACCTGGTCGACTCGGTCCGGGCCGAGGTCCCGGTCGCCCTGGCCACCATCGTCGCGCACCCGGACCCGGCCAGGCTGGGCCGCCGCCTAGTCGTCTGGCCAGACCGGTCGGCGGGAACCACCGGGTCCGACCGGATCGACGCTGCCCTGGTTGACGACGCCCGCGGCCTCCTGGCGTCCGGCCGCAGCGCGGCCATCGGCTACGGCTTGGACGGCGAACGGCGCGGCGAGGGCATGACGGTTTTCGTCAGCGCGTTCGAGCCGCCGCCTCGGATGCTGGTCTTCGGCGCGATCGATTTCGCTGCGGCCATGGCGCGCATGGGCTCTTATCTCGGCTACCGGGTCACGGTCTGCGACGCCCGCCCGATCTTCGCCACCACCAGCCGCTTCCCCGGTGCGCACGAGGTGGTGGTCGACTGGCCGCACCGGTACCTGCGCGCGGAACTGGCGGCGGGCCGGGTGGACGAGCGCACCGTGGTGACCGTCCTGACCCACGACCCCAAGTTCGACGTGCCGGTCCTTGAGGTCGCGCTGCGCGGCAAGCTCGGCTACGTGGGCGCGATGGGCTCCCGGCGCACCCACGACGACCGGATGGCGCGGCTGCGGGAAGCGGGCCTGACCGAGGACGAGCTGTCCGCGCTGTCCTCGCCGATCGGGCTAGACCTGGGCGCGCGCACTCCGGAGGAGACGGCGGTGTCGATCGCCGCCGAGATCATCGCGCTGCGCTGGGGCGGCAAGGGGCAGCGGCTGACCGGGCTGTCGGGCCGCATCCACGGCTAAGAGCCGGGTGGGCTAAGCCACTTACCGGGAGGACCTAAGGTTGGGCGCAGCGACCCCAACAGTCCAGGTAGGAGAGACAGTGCGGGACATCGCCTTGTTCAGCGGCAGTGCCCACCCGGAGTTGGCCGCGGAGATCGCCGCGCACCTCGGCGCCCCGCTGCACCCGGTGCTCGTGCAGCGCTTCGCCAACGACTGCCTTGAGGTGCAGTTGCAGGCGAACTGCCGGGAGCGGGACGTCTTCCTCATCCAGCCGCTGGTCCGGCCGGTGCAGGAGAACCTGGTCGAGCTGCTGCTGATGGTCGACGCCGCGCGCGGGGCGTCCGCGTCGCGGATCACCGTCGTCATGCCGCACTACGCCTACGCGCGGTCGGACAAGAAGGACGCGCCGCGGATCTCGATCGGGGGACGGCTGGTGGCCGACCTGATGGTCGCCGCCGGGGCCGACCGGGTGCTGACCATGACCCTGCACTCGCCGCAGGTGCACGGGTTCTTCAGCGTGCCGGTGGACCACCTGCACGCGCTGCGGGAACTCGCGGGCCACTTCCGGCGGCACGACCTGTCAAACACCACCGTCGTCTCACCCGATCTGGGTAACGCGAAAGAGGCGGCGAGGTTCGCGCGGCTGCTGGGCGTGCCGGTGGCGGCCGGGGCGAAGCAGCGGTTCGCCGACGACCGGGTCACCATCACCTCGGTCATCGGCGAGATCGAAGGCCGCGACGTGATCGTGCTGGACGACGAGATCGCCAAGGGCAGCACCGTCATCGAACTGCTCGCCCGGCTGCGCGAGCGCGGCGCCCGGTCGGTGCGGGTGGCCTGCACGCACGGGCTGTTCGCCGGGGGCGCGCTCAAGCGCATCGGCGACGAGCCGGAGGTGCTGGAGATCGTCTGCACCAACACCGTGCCGATCCCGGCCGGGGAGCGCACCGACAAGCTCACCGTCCTCTCGGTCGCGCCCGCCCTGGCCGAGGCGATGCGGCGCATCCACAACGGAGAGTCGGTCAGCGCGCTGTTCGACGCGCCGTAGCACCCGGGCGCGGTTAGGGTGCGCGGGTGTGGAGTCGCCTGTTCTCCCTGGTCAGCGGGGTTCTGCTCGCGGGCTGCCTCGGCGAGCCGACGGTCGGGCCCGCGCCAACCCCGCCGCAGCCCAGCGCCCCGGCGTCGTTCACCGTGGTCGCGGGCGGCGACATCCTCATCCACCCGGCCCTGACCGCGCAGGCCGAGGCGGACGGCGGCGGCGCCCGCGACTACGCGCCGCTGTTCGCGGGCGTCAAACCCGTTCTCGACCGGGCTGATGTGGCGGTGTGCCACCTTGAGGTGCCGATCGCGGGCGCCGAGGGCCCGTTTCGCGGCTACCCCAGGTTCAACGCCCCGCCGGAGCTGGCGGCCGGGCTGGCGGCCAGCGGGTTCGACACCTGCTCGACCGCGTCGAACCACACCCTCGACCAAGGCCCGACCGGCGTCGCGAAGACCCTCGACGCGCTGGACGCCGCGCGGATCGCCCACACCGGCTCGGCCCGGTCGGCGCGGGAGGCCGCGACTCCGCTCATCCGCGAGGTCGCCGGGGTCAAGGTCGGATTCGTGTCCTACACCTTCGGGCTCAACCAGGGCACCGCGCGGCCCGAGGGCAGCCCCTGGCTGGTGAACCTGCTCGACCCCGCCGCCGTCCTGGCCGAGGCGCGCGCCGCCCGCGCGGCTGGGGCGCAGGTCGTGGTCGCCAGCCTGCACTGGGGTGTCGAAGGCAGGCACGAGCCCACCGCCGAGCAGGTGCGCGTCGCCAAGGCCCTGCTGGGCGACCCGGCCGTCGACCTGATCATCGGCCACCACGCGCACGTGGTGCAGCCGTTCGAGAAGGTCGAGGGCAAGTGGGTCGCCTACGGCCTGGGCAACCAGGTCGCCCGGCACGAGCAGCCCAAGGGCGTCACGGAAGAGGGCGTGCTGGCGCGGTTCCGGTTCACCAAGTCCGGTACACAGTGGACGGTCGACAAGGCCGAGTACATTCCGACCCTGGTGGACCTGGGGCCGCCGATCCGGCTGCGCGACCTCACCACCGACACCACCGTCGCCGCCGGGCGCAAAGCCGAAGCCCGCGCCCGGACCGAGAACATCGTCCTCAGCCGGGGCGCGGGCGCGGCGGGCCTCACCAGCCCGTAGCGGCTACTTCTGGTGCGGCGCCACGTAATCCTTGGCCTCGGGAGCCTCGAACAGCGGCTTGACGTACTTCACGCCGCCCTCGGCGCCCGGGTCCGGCTGGGCCACGTACACCTGGCGGGTGGCCGGGGCGCCAGGCTTGGAGAAGTCCAGCGCCGCCACCAGGTTCTCGGTGCCTGCCGACGTGGTTTCCTTGAGCGCCTTGGCGATGCCGTCGCGGGTGAGGTCCTTGTTCGCGCACGCCTTCTTCAGCACCGAGCCCCAGACCTCGCCCACCGCGTAGCCGTAGGGGATGCCGCTGTTGGCCGGTTCCCGATACGCCGCCTTGTACTTCGCCGCGACGTCCTTCGCCTTGGGCAGGTCCGCGGAGAACGGGACGCTGCTGGCGACGATGTGCAGCTTGTCCAGCGCGCCCGCCGCCGGGCTCTTGAGCAGCGCCGGGTCGAACACGGGGTTGTTGCCCAGCAGCGGCACGTTCAGGCCGAGCGCCTTGTTCACCGCGGCGACGGAACCGGTCTGCGGCGGGGAAGTCGTCAGCAGGATGGCCTTCACGCCGTCGCCCTTGAGGCCGGTGACGATGTTGGTCAGGTCGGTGTCCGTCGAGGTGATCTTCACTTCCTTGACGGTCAGGTTGTGCTTGCTCGCATAGTATTTCGAGCCGCGCAGCCCGTTCTGGCCGTACTCGCCGTCGATGTAGATGTGGCCGATGGTGTCCCCGTCGGCGATCAGGTTCTTCTCCTGCAAGTAGGACAGGCCGTCGATCATCTCCACGTCGTAGGTGGTGCCGACGATCATCACGTACGGGTTGTCCAACAGCTCAGACGACCAGGACGCGGGCACCGCGACCGCCTTGTCCTCCGACAGGTTCTGCTTGAGCGCGGCCACCACCGGCGAGCCGAGCATCTGCACGAAGCCCGCCACCTTCGGCTCGATCTGCGGGTACAGGGTCTTCGCGGTGTCGGCCTTGTAGCCGTGGTCGACGACCTCCAGCTTCACCTGCCGCCCGCAGATGCCGCCCGCGGCGTTGACGTCCTTGGCCCACAACTCGTTTCCCTGCGTGATGCCGAGGCCGAGGTTCTTGAACACCCCGGTCTTGTCGGTCATCACACCCAGGGTGATGTCGGTCGCGGATACCCCGGTCCCGGCTCTCACCCCATCGGCGCCGGGGTCGGACGAACCGGAGCCCCCGCCCTTGGTGCCGCACGCGGACAGCACGAGGGCGGCGGAAAGCGCTGCGCAGGCTGCGAAGCGCGTCGGAGTGCTGCTCATGACGGGTCCTCCTCGGGGGATTCGCGGGACAGCCCGCGACTGGTGATCCGGCGGCCGATCGCGGCCAGGCCGCCGGGTTCGAACAGCACGACAAGCACGATCGCCGCGCCGTAGACGAACGCGCTGATCAGCGCCGGGGTCAGCGCGCTGCCGCCGGTCTCGCCGAACAGGCCGAGATCGGCCGAGTACAGCGCGAGGGCCTGCGGCAGCCCGTGCACGATGAGCGCGCCGACCAGCGCGCCCGGGACGGAGCCGAGCCCCCCGATGATCACCATGGCCAGGAATGCGATGGACACGTTGATGCCGTAGGTGCCGTACTCGCTCTCGTCCGGCTTGAGGATGTCGAACCACAGGGCGGTCATCACCCCGGCCAGGCCCGCGTACGCCGAGGACACCGCGAACGCGCCCGCCTTGGCCCGGGTGACGTCGACGCCCATCGCGGTCGCCGACGCCTCGTTGTCCCGCACGGCCCGCCACGCCCGGCCGACCCGCCCGCGCACCGCGCCGCGGGCCAGCAGGAACGCGACCGCGGTCAGGACGAGGAACAGGTACCAGGTGCGCTCCGCCTGCCGGATCGGCACGCCCAGCAGCTCGATTTCCGGGCCGCCGTTGGAGAACGGGAAGCCGAACAGCTCGAACGTAGCGGGTGTTCGGCCAGTGGAGGTGCCACCGGTCAGCGTCTCCGCAGACTGTCCAAAGTAGAGCCCGAGGAACACCAGGGACAATGACGCGACACCCAGGTAGATCCCGCGCAGCCGACCGGCCACGGGCGCGAACGCGAGCCCGAGCAGCGCCGCCAGCAGCACCGCGCCGACCAGCGCCAGCCCGGGGTCGAGACCGAGCCCGAACACCCGGCCGTCGTCGGTCGGTCCGGAAAGGACGGTGTAGCCGGTCGCGCCGACCAACAGGAAGAACGCGTGCGCCAGCGACAACTGGCCCGCCTGCCCGACGAGCATGGTCAGCCCGATCGCGCCGACACCGCCGATCATCACGTACTGCCCGGCCTTGAGCCACGCCGTGTCCAGGTACAGCGGCAGCGCCGCGAGCACCAGCAGCAGCGCGACCCACGCCAACCGCCGCATCCACCGCCCGCGACCGGTTTCCGGGGCAGGAACAAGGGTTTTCGGGGGCGCTGTCTTCTCCAGAACGACGTCAGACACGGGTGCTCTCCCTCGTCCCGAACAGCCCGGACGGCCGCAGCGCCAACACGACCAGCATCACCAGGAACACCGCGCTCTTGGAGAAGTCGAACGAGATGTACTGCGCCGATAGGGCTTCGGCGAGCCCGACGACCAACCCGCCCACGACCGCGCCCGCCGTCGAGTCGAGGCCGCCGAGGATCGCCGCCGGGAACGCGGCCAGCGCGATCGAGTGCGTCCCACGGGAAAGCCCGGAGCCGGAGAAGTCCTGCGTGGCGATGAACAGCACCGCCACCCCCGCCAGCGCGCCCGCCACCAGCCACGCCGTCGCGGTGACCCGCGACGACCGGATGCCCATCAGCGCGGCCGCCTCGCGGTTCTCCGCCTGCGCGCGCATCGCCACACCCCAGTTGGAATACCGGAACGCCAGGAAGAACGCGGTGATCAGCACCGCGCTCACCGCCAGTGCCACCAGATGCGTGCGGAACAGGGTGATCCCGCCGACCTGGAGCGGCTGCGCGTCCCACGCCTCGCCCAGGAACGGCAGCCGCACGCCGAGCCTGCGCACGACCTCCTCGGTGATGATCACGTCGAGCCCGATCGTCAGCAGCGCCAAGCTGTTCGCGTCGGCGAACCGGGCCCGCGACAGCAGCAGCCGCTCCACCGCGATCGCCAGCAGTGCCGCGCTGAGGATGCCGACCAGCGACGCCCCGACCCAGCCCAGCGACTCGCGGGTGACCACGACGAGATAGCCGCCGAAGAGGACCAGCGAGCCGTGCGCGAAGTTCACCACCTCGGTCGCCTTGAAGATGACCACGAATCCCAGGGCCAGCAGCGCGAACACCGCGCCTTTGCCCAGGCCGTTGACAACCAGTTGCAGGAAGGTGTTCACGCCGGTTCCTCCGCGCCAAGATAGGCCCGGATCACATCCGGGTCGGACCGCACCTCGGCTGGGCTGCCGTCGGCGATCCGCTTGCCGAAGTCGAGCACCGTGACCCGGTCGGCGATGCCCATGACCAGGCTCATGTCGTGCTCCACCAACAGAACCGAGATGCCCAGCGCGGCCCGCAGATCGCCGATCGTCGCCGCCATCTCGGCGGTCTCGGCGGCGTTCATGCCCGCGGCGGGCTCGTCGAGCAGCAGCAACGTCGGCTCGACGGCCAGCGCCCTGGCGATGTCGACCCGTTTCGCCGCGCCGTACGGGAGCGCGGCGACCGGCACGTGCAGCACGTCGCCGATGCCGAGGAACGCGCAAATCTCCGCCGCCCGCGCGAGGTGCCGTCGTTCCTCGCGGGCGGTCAGCCGCAGCCCGTCGGTGAGGAAGTTGCCTCGGGTGAGCACGTGCCTGCCGAGCATCACGTTGTCCAGCACCGTGGACCGCGCCGACAGCGCCGTGTTCTGAAACGCCCGCCCCACGCCGATTTTCGCCAGCTTGTGCGCGCGCAACCTGGTCAACTCGGTGTCACCGAACAGAACCCGGCCCGACGTGGCCCGGTAGACGCCGCTGATCACGTTGAAGCAACTGGACTTTCCCGCGCCGTTCGGCCCGATCAGCGCGTGCACGGTCCCCGGGGCCACGGTGAACGACACGTCGTCCAGCGCGCGGATGCCGCCGAAGGTCAGGGTGACGTTCTCCACCCGCAGTGGCGCCAGGCTCATCGCGCCCACCTCGTCAGCGTGCGGCCCGCGTGCCGCCAGTGCGCCTCGCTCCCGGATTCGGCGTGCCCACCCAGGTAGAGCCGCTGGACGTCGTCGCTTGCGGCCAGCTCGGCCGCCGTGCCGCGCAACGCGACCCGCCCGACCTCCAGCACCGCCGCGTGCTCGGCGACCCGCAGCGCCATCACCGCGTTCTGCTCGACCAGCACCACCGCCGTGCCCTGCGCGTGGATCTCCCGGATGATCTCGCCGATCCGCGCCACCACCTTCGGCGCCAGCCCCAGCGACGGCTCATCGAGCAGCAGCAGACGCGGCCCCGACATCAGCGCCCGCCCAATCGCCAGCATCTGCTGCTCGCCGCCGGACAACAGCCCGGCCCGCTGCTTCGCGCGCTCGGCCAGAACCGGGAACAACTCGTGCACCCGCTCCCGCGCCGCCGCCCGCCGCGCCGCGTCCCGCGCGCCGATCCCGCCCGCCCGCAGGTTCTCCTCCACGGTCATCCGCGCGAAGACCTGCCTGCCCTCGGGCACCCCCACCACCCCGAGCCGCACGATCGCCGCCGGATCGGCCCGGTCGATCCGCCTGCCGTCGAACTCCACCGAGCCCGCCACCACGGACCCGCGATGCAACCGCAGCGTCCCCGACACCGCCCGCAACAGCGTCGACTTACCCGCGCCGTTGCTCCCCAACACGGCGAGCACGCCATCAGCGGGGACGTCGAGGTCGACACCGTGCAGCGCGGCCACGGAACGCCCGTAGCGCACCTGAAGATTGCGCACGCTCAGCACACGGCCTCCTTGCCTCCAGGTGACCGCGGTCACTCGGGCTGGAACGTGGGCGCAATCGTGGTGCGAAGACTGGGGACTTGTCACCCCCAAGTGGAGAGTTGACCTCGAATCGTGCGGGGTCGTGACAACGTCTAGGGCTGCCCTTGGCGCATCCGTGACTAAAGCGCGCGGGTCCTCGCCTCGCGGTCTCGGCGATGGCCTTGGCGCGGGCGGGGGTGGGGGCGACTGCGAATAGGTCTCGGTTCCCGTTCGGGGAGGACCGGTTCTGTGGGTCCGCTCGATGGGGAGGGTTATTCATAACGTGGTGTCCAGCCCAGGCGGTAGAACTCCAGGGCGGTGATGGTGGCGATCACCTCGGGGAGCTCGGCGAGGCGG